>CAZFOX010000166.1:0-8885 GCA_964520565.1 uncultured bacterium
CGGAATAGGAACCGTTGGGATTGACCGGAAAATCTGGGTGGATATTTCCACCATCATCACAGTATCGCCAGAGGATGAGATCGCTCTCATTCAAAGCCCGCAATACCGCTGAATCGCGACTGATGAAACGGCCTTCGCCATGCGATACCGTCACGGGAATCACTTCGCCTTTTTTCATGAATCGAGTAAACGGAGTTCGTTGGGGATCGACTTCGCACCGGAGATTGACCCATCCGCAATGATGCCCCCGGCGCACCACATGATGGTTTATAGTCATGTAGTTATGCGCCAAGGCCATTTCTACTCGGCCTGGATGCATCCCGGGAAGCAGGCCGCTCTCCAGGAGAACCTGCGCGCCATTACAGATTCCGAGTATCGGTTTCCCGGCTTCTGCTTCGCAGGCCAGAGCGTCCATCAGCGGTTCCTTGGCGGCGATCACGCCTGCCCGCACCCGGTCTTCGTAAGAAAATCCCCCCGGGCAGACATAGGCCGCATACTGTTTCAATTGATCGGGCGGACGGTTCCAGCGAAAAATTTCTGCCTGCAAACCGACGGCCTGCAACGCGCGAACGGTTTCCGACTCGCAATTCGATCCGGGAAACTGCAAAACGGCAACAGTGGATTGGGAGTTTGTGTCTATCATTGTATTTGAATCGATCCTCTTATAATTCACTCTAAAAATATCGAGGCTGCTCCTGAATGTCAGGAAGCAATCGTGAGACCGAATTCCCCTCGCCAGATTCGGCGTAAGGAATCGACCGGCGACTCGATCAGAGCAGTGCCCTGCCGGTCGAGAACGATCAACGACGCGTCCCCAGTGGTTTCTCCAATCACACTCACGGTCATCCCATATTCAGCAAAAAGCGATTTCAAAGCCGCGAGACGCCCGGGATCCACCTCGAGAAGCATCCCGCTGGATTCTGAAAACAACCAGCAATCCTCCCGCAAATCCGTTTCGACCACCGCTAAATCGATCTTCAAACCGACCGAATCACCGGGACGGCAGGCCAGCAACATCTCGGAAGCCGAAACGATCAAGCCGCCTGCCGAAATATCGTGCGCCGCTCGAACGAGCCCTTTTTGCACAGCCTCCGCCGTCCCATAAATAATCCCCCGCTCGATCTCGTAACGAACCTGGGGAACGTTGGCGCCCATTCCTACTCCAAGCGCCCGGTAATATTCCGAACCGCCGAGTTCGTCGTATCGCTCGCCGACCAGGACAACCAGGTCGCCTGCTTTTTTAATCTCCTGGGTGAGCGCCCTTGCGGCGTCGGGTATCACACCCAGGCAGGCAACGATCGGCGATGGAGGAATAGAACGCCCGGAAGCGGATTGATTGTAGAGAGATACGTTTCCCGAAACGAAAGGAACCGGCTCTTTCCCTTCCCGAGGATTGTACAGATTCCGCGCCGCGTCCGATAATCCCTTGATCCCTTCTTCCAGCGCCCAGAAATCGCGCGGCACTTCGGGATTGCCGTAATTCAGACAATCCGTCATCGCTCGGGGAATAGCCCCCACAGCCGCCACGTTACGCATGGATTCGGCCACCGCCGTCGCCCCCCCCCAGTAGGGCGATATATCGCCGTAAAACGGATTGCCATCGACCGAAAGCGCCATTCCCACCGGGCAACCATCCAGGGGAGTAATGACCGATGCATCCGCCTCGCCGGGACGAATGACGGCGCACCCTTGGATTTCGGTATCGTAATGCCGGTAAATGGTTTCCTTGGAAGCCATATTGGGAGAACCGAGTATTTTGAATAGGATTTCCGACAGGTTTTCCGGCTTGGATACGGAGGGTTCCTGCAAAACGATATCCGGTTTTTGAGCGATACGTTCATAACGGATACCCTCTACGACAAAATCGATGGGGAGATCGACGACCACGTTCCCCCGATAGGTCGCTCGCATAACAGGTACTTCAACGGCCCGGCCGATTCGATGCGCTCCCGCTCCTGAACAAATGGCAGGCAAATCCCAATCCTCGTTATAAATTCGAAGCACTTCCGGCGTGAAAGAAGGTGGAACCGCCAATAGATAACGCTCCTGAGTTTCGGCACAGAGAATGACTTCGGGAGGCAGGTTGGGCTCGGCCACATGGACGAGGTCCAGATCGAGTTCCACGCCATACCCGCCACTGGAACCCAACTCCGACGAACAACAGGCAATGCCCCCCGCACCCAAATCCTTCATTCCGATTTCAATCCCTAATTCCTGGGCACGCCGGCGGACGGCATGCGTGGCCTTGTAATGCAACAAGATATTTTTCAGAAAGGGATCGGGAATCTGTACCGCTCCCTTGTTTTCCTCTTCATCCTCCTGATCCAAGGTTCCGGATGCAAACGACGCGCCGCCGAATCCCGACCGGTCGGTCGGCTTGCCAACCAGAATCAGATCGAAGCCCACTCCCCCCGGAGGGACGCGGCTGTGGATAATTTCATCCTCGCGTAGAATGCCCAGCGCGACGACATTAACCAAGCAGTTATCGTCGTATCCCGGATGATAGACCACATCGCCGCCCAGATTGGGTACGCCCAATGCATTCCCATAACTCCAGATGCCTTCCACAACCCCATCCGCAATGGAACGGGTACGGTCGGCGTAACGCCCGTTAGGATCGCCGAACCGCAATGGATCGGCGACGCCGATCACCGACGCGCCCATACAATCTACATCTCGGACAATCCCACCGATACCGGTGGCCGCCCCCTCGAATGGAAGTACCTGCGAGGGATGATTGTGACTTTCGTGGGCGAACACGATCCCATAACGATCCCCCCGATACTCGGTAAAGAATACGATTCCCGCGTCTTCTTCCGGCCCCTGGATCACGTAATGGCCCGACGTGGGTAGATATTTCTTGAGCAGAGATTTGCTGCTCTTGTATGAACAATGTTCGCTCCATTCAATATCGAAAACAAACAGTTCGGCCATCGAGGGAATTCGGCCAAGGCGCGTTTTAATCTTAAGGGCCTCTTCCGGCGTCAGGGCGATGCCCGCGCGCGCAAGCGCCTGGGCCAGACCGCTTTCATTGGCGTAAATCTCACTGGCTGGAGTTACCGGATTCATACAAACTCCTCAATATTGATGAATCGATGAGGCTCGCTTCCATCGATCCAGTTCACTTTTTAAATTCTTATCGGATACGAGACGATCGCAACATTATTGTACTCGTTCCCGTCGATTCGTACAGAAACAGAGGAGAGGAAAATGATGGGGAGATCACTCGTTTTCAAACAAGCGGCGGGGTAAATGATTAAATGCGTAATTTACCCATACACGACCTCAAATTGTGTAATGTATACATCCGATTTCAATCGATTCTGAATTTCATGAGAACTGGCGGATTCGAGAAATAATTCAACGGCTTCCTGAAGGTTGCTTCACGCCTCTTCCATGGTAGTTCCCTGACTGGCGATATCCAATTCAGGACAAAGAGCAACAACCATATCGCCATCCCGTTCGAGAATAGCGGTAAAACGTTGGACGGCCATAGAACGCTCCTTTCTCGATTCACGGCATACTGTTACGTCATAAGTAGATTCTTTCAAGGCAATTCTGCGAGTTTATCTCTCAGAACACTTTTTGAGCCTTGAAAGAATCTACTAAAACCCGATTTCCAATATTTTGGCTAGGATTATATGATTCAATATTTACAATCGCAAAATTCTTTCTGTGCTTCTATTCCCAAATATCATTACTTTCAATCCGTTTGGGAAGAACCATCTGTTCGCGATTGCTCAACAGACTGTCTTCGATCATCTCCGTCGCCGTCCGCATTCGGATATTGATCAGCAAACCGATTCCGGTCATATTGACCAGCATGAAAGATCCCCCGTATGAAATAAAGGTAAGAGGCAAACCGGTCACCGGCAATAATCCGGTGACCATACCCACATTGATGGCTATATGCGAAAAAAACAAAGCCATAACACCCGTGGCGATCAAGGACCCCTGTAAGGTTTTTGTCGTTACGGCAGTTTCCAAACCCCGCATAATCAATAGCAGAAAAAGCCCCAAAAGAGTAATGCCGCCCACAAAACCAAATTGCTCGCCGACTGTGGGGAATACAAAATCATGCTGGAATTCCGGCAGAAATCCATATTTACTTTGTGTCCCTTTTCCCAAACCGATGCCCCAAAATCCGCCCGAACCCAACGCCACTTTGGATTGATAGATATTCCAATTAAATCCTTTTTTCTCCATATCCGGATTCAAATAGCCGACGATCCGGTCTTTTTGATGGTCGCGCAATTGGTTCCATACGGATTCTGCGTACTGAAAAACCGCCAGGTATGCGATGACCGCCAGGGTTAGGAATGGAAGCCAAACAGTCCAGGGAACCCGGCGGATCAGGGATAACAGCAAAAGGGCACATATGAATCCAAACCATATCAACATGACAACGGGATCGTGACTGATCCCGAAGAAACATGCTAAAGGAGAAATAAGGAGCAGAAAATAGGAGACCGGCATTCCTGCCGTAAACATCATCAATAACGTGATTGGGCCAAAAACAATGGCGGTTCCTAAATCCGGCTGCTTGAGAATCAATAAAGAAGGAATCCCGCCGACAATCAAAGGCCGGATCAGATCCCATAAACCCGTCCATTGTTCTTTCCGTCCCCCCAGTATCTTGGCAAGCAACAGGATCGTAGTTATTTTGGCCAGCTCCGAGGTTTGAAATTGGGGCAACGGACCGATTTTCACCCAGGAATTGGCCCCTTTGGCGAAATGTCCCACATAAGGCACAAAACAGAGCAACAATCCAGCCAGGCCGATGATGTAAAATATCCAGGCATAGCGGGTTAAGGTACGATAATCCACCAAAAGAACGCCAATCAGGCATACGATTCCCAATAAAACCCAAATCGCCTGCTTGATCCACAATTCGGAGGCATTCGTACCTTGGGTAGCGCCCGCTAACGCCACAACGCCGAAGGTCGTCAGGCAGAGCACCAGGAAAAGCGAAACATAATCAAAACTATACCAAATCTTCGAGTGTAACATTGCCAAAATAGACATTCAGTAGTTTTTCCGCCAAGGGAGCGGCTTCCTCGCCCCCATGACCGCCATTTTCGAGCATGATCGTCAGGACGATTTCCGGATTTTCGTAGGGAGCAAAACAAACAAACCAGGCATGTGCCTTTCCCCGATTCCCCGCTTGGGCAGTTCCCGTCTTCCCCGCAACGACCACACCTTCCACCTTCAGACGCCGCGTGGCGGTTCCGCGAGGATTATTGGCGACTTCCCACATGGCTCGCTTGACGATATCGAATGTTTCCGTGCTGGCGTCGATAATGCCCGCTATCTCCGGCTCTAAAGTTTCCAATTCTTTTCCCTCTTGGGTAAGTACCTGCTGCATCAGACGAGGTTTATACAATACACCTCCATTGGCAATCGCCGTGATCGCAGTGTTGACTTGCAGAGGGCTAAACAAAATGCCTCCCTGTCCAATCGCGTTGCTGACACCCACACCACGCGTCCAGCCCCGTGTGGTTTCCTTCGAAGGGAATGGAGCGGCAGGAGGTTCGTCGGGCAGATCGATTCCCGTTTTGTCGGTCAATCCAAATTCGATCGCCCATTTCCGCAGGCGTTGCCCACCATCCGAAGACAACTGCTCCCCGATCATGGTATAAAAATACACATTGCAGGAACGGCAGATCGCTTCGTATAGATTGACACTCCCATGTCCGGGTTTCCAATGGCAATCCCAGATATCGCCCCATTTGGAGAAAAATCCTGGGCAATGCACTCGGTATTCAGGAGAGACCTTTAAATCTTCTAAAATAGCGAACGCATCGATTAGTTTAAAAACCGATCCCGGTTCATATTTTCCCGACACCGCCCGATGCAAAAAGGGACTGGTGGGATCCGTCAGGTAAATTCCGTACTTGCTCCGGTATTCGTTCAGATCGTATCGTGGATTGGAAGCCATCGCCAAAATGGCATTGTCCGACGTCGATACAACAATTGCGCCCGCCGAGGCACTCAGTATCTGCTCGGCGGCGAACTGGAGATCGTAATCGATATTCAGGACAATATTATTGCCGGGTACCGCCTCTTTAATCTCTTTGGTGGGTCCCCGCTGAATCTCATTCTTATCAACGGTAATAATATTCAAACCATCCGTGCCGTGCAGATAGGATTCGTATTGCTTTTCGATTCCACTCTTGCCAACCAGGCTATAGGGAGCGTAATCCGCATATTGCGGCTTCTCCTTCTCGCTCGAATCGATCGGCCCGGTCAATCCCAGAATATGTGCCGCCAACGATCCATAATGGTAATACCGCGTGGGCACTTTTCGGGCAAAGATCATAGCCTCTTCGGGAAATTCGATCCGCCGCTCTTCCAGCGATATATATTTATGAGGAGGGATTCGGTTGGCGACACAAACCTCCAAATTTTTATTAAAGGGATCGCGTTTTTTATTTAGATAATCGGATTCAAGGCGTTTGTAGGAACGATCGAGAATCTCCGAAAGCAGTTCTAAAGACCTTCGCACAGCCGGGGTAACCACTCGATGACCGTTCTTAAAATTGAGAGTAATCCATACATCGCGGTAATTCACATCCTTGGCCAGCGTTCTGCCTTTGCAATCCCGGATTTCTCCCCGGATGCTTTGGACGGGAACTTCCCGCACCCTGTTCCGTAAAGAAAACTCTTCATAATCCTGTTGCCGATATACCTGAATCGTCCATAACCGAAATACCAAAACCGTAAAAACAGCGGTCACAAAAAATAGAAACATGTGGATCCGGCGATCCACCTTGAACGTTTTCGGAGAAAGAACGATTTTTTGCCGTTTCATCGATTCCCTGCCATTCGGCAATAAATCTCAAACGTTCACCCGATCCCAAATCCCAACCCGGACCCCGCTATCGTTCTGCAAACACGGTTTGAGGGTTTCGCCGGGGAAGATGGATGGGCTTGGAATACCAGGGTGTTAAAAAGAATACTACGCCGCTGATCAATGCACCCGAAATAATATATCGTTCCGGCAGCGAAATCGGCACGTTGTAATCCAGGTTGGAAAGCCAGAATATCACTTCGCCAAACCGGACCAATCCGCAGGCCAGAAATCCCATCAACAGCCGGGAAACTGCATACTGAGCCCATAGAAACTTGCATAGCCGGGCGGTAACCATCACCGCCAACACGAAGAGAAAAGCATGCAATCCCATATGATCCAGATACACGGCATCCCAACAAAATCCCGCCAGAAACGCTACGCAAAACACTTCACCCAGCGGCCGGATAAAAGCCACATACAGCAAAGATAATAGCAACAGGTCGGGACTCCATACTCCCAAACGAAGAAAAATACGCAAAGAAATATCCAACACGAAAACAGCAACAATAGCCAGCCAGATCGTAATCCTTGACATCTCTTAATTTCCCCTATTGTAACATAAAAAAATGGCCACCGCATGGAATAATTTCACGACTCAGTACACCTTCCGTCCGAAAAAAATCTTTGGGCGTTGCCCAACCGAACACCCCGTCCTATTCTTCGCTCAGAAGAGATAGCATCTCATCCTGCAGCTGCGTGCGCGTCATGACCATCACCGCCTTGACAGACTGAATATTGACGGCTGGATTCACCACCAAAGCATTATCCGTGCTCGTCGTGGCGTCGCTAATTATCCCTACCATAATATCCCTCGGAAAAACTCGTCCATGCCCGGATGTCAATACTTTATCTCCCGGTTTCGGTCGAATGCTTTCATCCCCGGCGCCGCTCTGAAGATCGGTCAACAAGAGTTGCTTGCCATCCTCCGCCCCTCGAAGAATCCCTTCGTAGGGTGTGCCAGCGATATAAACGCCGACCCCGCTGCGTGGATCGGTGATCGGCATCACCTGCGCTGCATGCGGCGTCATTTTAAGCGTCGTCCGGCCCACCAGCCCTTCACTGGTCAACACCGGCATATTGATATCCAAACCATCATCCGCTCCTCGATTAATGATCAGCGATTGCGTCATTCGATCGTCGGGCAAAACGACAATTGCAACGACCACTGGCATTCCTTCTTCCTGGGGGAGTTCAAAAGCTTCGCGGTAATGCTCGTGCCGGCGTAATTTGTATCGTAACTCCTGATTTTCCTGGCGTAATTCTTCATTTTCACGGCGCAATTGGGATAGTTTATTTTTCGCGTCGAAATTATCCTGAAATCCACTGAATAGAACCACACAAAAATGCCGCAAACTATAAATCGCCGAAACTGGTGTGTGAATAAAACGGGATAAGGGAGAGGATGAGACATTCGTATCGTCCACCCCCCAAAAAAGAAGAAACACAAGCGACGTAATCAGCAATCCCCATCCCAGGGTTTTGGGGCTAAGAAATTGTATCTTCTTCCTTCTCTTTTTTATGTGTTTTGGAAAATAAAGCATCTTACCCTTGTGCTGCTTGTATTGCTTCCGTTCACAAGAAATTACATCTTATCTTGCCACGGATGGAATGGTATGGAAGTGGCTTTTTGCGGATGGACGAATCGTCTCGATGTGATATCAAGAAGGTCACAACGTTTCCACTGCACGATAAGGCAAACACCTTTTAATCCTCACCACCCGTCAATCGGCCAAGTGGATACTGGAATAATCCACCAAAAGGTCTACCTATACGAATCCGGTGAAAAACCTTGCTTGTTGATCCCCGCTCGAATCCGGGCGGAGATCAAATAGGATCTAAATAATAATCAGATACTTATAGAGAAATAGGATCTGGCTAAGTTAAAGTACCCTTTTTCAGATATTTTCGGTGGTTTGAATGACCGACCGTAAGCGATCCATTTCATCGAGAGCCTTACCGGTTCCCATTGCCACGCAGGTCAATGGATCGTCGGCAACCAAAACCGGCAGACCGGTTTCCTTGGACAAAGATT
>CAZFOX010000167.1:0-8860 GCA_964520565.1 uncultured bacterium
CAGGTCTTCGAAATCGGTGCTCATATACGTGCAGCCGAAATAGGGAAACTGGCGTTCGTTGAGTCCCCACGCCATCAGGAAATAATCCTCGGTTCCGGTTCCCTGAATGGTGGGTTGACTGTCGCCGTCCACGTAGAATTTCGCATCGCCCTCGCCGAACCAGAAGGGGCTCCGAGAGCGAACCGACATCACCGTTCCGACGTAATGCCCTTCGCCCTCGGCGTCCAGAATCAGGTAATCGCCGCCGGTCTTTTCCGGAAATTCGTTGCGGTATTGGGCGCAGAAATAGGCGGTGTTTTCCGGCAGGCTTTCTTCCTGCGAGTAATCGATATGGTAATAGAAACTGCGGACGTTCTTGGGGCCGTCATTGGTGACTGTGATTACCCCGCGTTTGTAAAACGGCATGCTCCAGTAGCAGTTGTAACCATCGCCGCCCTCCACCTGCACGGGAACCGATATAAGTTCGTGGCGTTCTCCAAAACCCGCGCCGAAGAAATCGCCCAGTGGAGATTCCACGGCGGGCTCCGGATTTTCGTCCCAATACATACGCAAAACGATCTCGTCGGGACGCGCGGAGCCGGTCGCCTCCAGCCAGTTGGGACGCGCTTCGTTGAAGGTCAGCCAGATATGCCGGATCACCGCCGGTCCCTGGATATCCGCCAGGACTTTGGTCTCGCCGGGATGGATATACCGGATACGGTCCATGTTGCTGTCCGGATTGGGATCGGCGGACGAGATGGCACGCGAATGCCCCGGCTTGACCTGAGCCAGCCCCGCCATGTCTTGAGAGACTCCCTGGTGAGCAAACATCAAGAAAACAATCAGGCATACTATAAAACAAACTCCAGTTTGCTTCATTACGACCCTCCAATGGTTGTGATGGGATATCTATCCTACAATTGAACGCTTGAATTTACTACTGTGGTTTTGATGGGATACGCTTATCTTTATCCTATCCTACAGGTTTCATAATATAAGCAATTCTTATTTCGTGGCGATTGCTTTCCCTTGTCCCTCCACGAGCCGAACTCGCTTGTCCACCCCCTCCACCGGGAAGATTTCCGTGTTGCCGGTTGGCCATTGTACAGTGAGGGATTCCACTTGTTCGGATTTACCGAGTCCGAAGCGCAGGGTTAATTCGGATTGGGAGGCATAACCGAAACTGCCGCGGTGGTATTTCCTGATTTCCCGTTGCGCCGTCTTCACTGTCACCCACGAACCGAAGCCGTTCCGGTTAGATACCGTCCCGGCCAGATCGATGCCGATCCAATGATTCCCCGAATTATTGAGGTTTTCATAAAAAGTTGGCTGATCGTCCATGTTGCAAACAACAATATCCAGATCGCCGTCGCCATCCAGATCGCCATAGGCAGAGCCCCGGGAAGAGAGTTCGACCTGAAATACCGCGCCCGCCCGGTCGGATACGTTGGTCAAATGAGCTTTTCCATCGTTGAGAAACAGCTGATTCTTTTGTTTGAATTTCTGTTTGGCGTCGGTTTGATCGATCTGGGGCATTACGTGACCGTTGGCAATAAAGACATCCAGGTCTCCGTCGAATTCGACATCCAGAAGAAGATTCGACCAGCTGAGCTGATGGAACGATTCATAGGTCATATTTACTTCCTGAGTAATATCGCTGAAGAAACCTCCCCCTTCGTTTTTATAAATGGTGTTGTAATCCTGCGCGTAATTCATCACCATAAGGTCTTCCTGCCCGTCGCCGTCCAGATCGCCGGCATCGACGCCCATGCCCGACTGAACGTTTCCCATTCCACCATAACTGACGCCGACAAGAGACCCGACTTCTTCGAACGTTCCATCGCCCTTGTTCTGAAAGAGATAGTTGGGGAACTGGTCGTTGGAAACGTAGATGTCGGGAAAACCGTCCAGGTCGTAATCCATAAAAATAACGCCCAGGCCGTAAGCGCTTTCCACTTGATTGATGCCGGATGACTCGCGGATATCGGTAAAAGTTCCATCGCCGTTGTTGAGATAAAGCGCGTCGGGTATGGGAATCAGGCCTTTAGGCCCGCAATGAACCGGGATCGATCCGCCCAGCGTACAGCTGGCACGTTCCCCTCGTTTGGGGACTTTTTTCAGGTCGAAATCCACATAACGGGCGATATAAAAATCCAGATCGCCGTCCAGGTCGATATCGCTAAAAGCGCAGCTGGCGTTCCAGTTCTCCGAGAGAACGCCTGCCTCCTTGGCAACATCGGTAAAAGTTCCGTCGCCGTTGTTGCGGTACAGGCAATTAGACCCCCAATTGGTGACGAGCAGGTCGAGGTCGCCGTCGTTATCGTAATCGGCCGCCGCGCAGCCGATCCCCCAGGCCGCGCTTCCCAGACCGGCTTCATGGGTGACATCCGTAAATTTCCAGTTCCCGTCATTGCGGTAAAACCGGTCGATGGGATGAGGATCTTCCGGTTTGAGATTGAAATAAGAGGCGTTGACCATGTAAATATCCAGGTCGCCGTCGTTGTCATAATCGAAGAGGGCTACGCCGGAACCGTTCGTCTCGAGGACATAATCTTTCTCGGGTACACCCGAATCGTAGCGAAAATTGAGATTGGCCTTGGCGGAGGCGTCGTCGAACGGGGGAATATACATTTCCTCCGTCCAGCCGATAAGGCAGAAAGAGGAGGGGGAGAACGTAACAAAAAGGATGATAAGAATCTTAACGATTGGGGGATGGAGTCTCATGTTTTTAATTGGATGGAGGAGTCAATTCGAGATAGGCGTAACATTCCTGAATTTCTCGATCGAAGGATTGGGGTTGGGATGTGCTGGATTGCACGATGCGAATCTGACTCAGGCGCCGAAAGATATATTGAGGCGCGGTCATCAGGCCGATCAGTTTAATTCGAATATCGCTGCGCGCCGGATCGCCCTCCGAAGCCAATTGGGCGTATTCCAGGGCCAGTCCGGGTTCCTGAAGGGTGGTGTAAAGATCGGATAATTTCAGCAAGGCCGGAATCGATTGAGGCCACCCCAATCGATGGGCTTCCATGACGAGTTTCTGAATTTCCAATAATTCGCGTGCAGCGGTCAATGCAGCCTGGGATAGGTCGCCGCGATTCTCCGCCTGACTGGCTTCCGCCAGCGCGGCCCGGGCGGCGATTGAGAACCGGTGGGGAGGATTCGGAAATCGCTCTAAGGTTTTCCGATAGAGATCGTCGGCTTCTTCCAATCTACCCAGGCGGGCAAGGCATTCCACTTTGGCGAGGAGGATTTTCAGATTTCCATCCGTTTCCGGACATTGCTCCAAATAATGAAATGCTTTCTGTGGATCGCCTAGTTGGAGAAACGACCTTCCCAGGATGGCCCGGTCGTCTTCGGAAGGATTTTCGATGCGGCTCAGCCACTCGGCAGCCCGGGTTGCGTCGCCAATGAGTTCTAGATACGCCGCTCCAATCATCGATTGCAGAGTGGTTCGAATCGAGGCGTTAGCCGATCTGTCTTCGAGCATCTGCAACGCTTCTTCCATTTTCCCCTGCCGTAAATAGGCCTGAGCCAATTCGAAAAATACCTGCGGTTTGTCTTGCAGGGCCGCACGGGGAACGAGATCGCGCAGCAATGGCACGGCGCGGCAGGCCTGGTGTGTAGCGACATAGAATCGAGTTAGATTCATCGTGGCCGCTGTCGATTCGGGAATAGAGGCACGGGCTTCCTGGAGCAGGTTTTCCGAGATGCGAAACTGGCCGAGTTGGTGAAGAGCGATAGTACGCAGGCGGGCGTATTCCACTCCATCTCCCTTTCGCCAGAGATACCCGGCTTCGATATCGGGGAGGTATATTTTTTCGGTTTCCTGGCGGATTTCCTGTACCCGCTTGAATCCATCGCGCTTCCGCATACGTGCCAGCGCTTGTTCGAGGAGTAACATGGTTTTAGCGTCGTAGGGGTAGGTGGATAAAATCTCCATGAATAGGCGGGCGGCTTCTTCCAGGCGCCCTAACTTGGTCATGCTCAAACCGGCCCCTTGCCGTGCATCCGCCCAGTTGACATCATTGGAGGGAATTTCTAGGAAAAAAGGAATCGCCTTTTCGTTCTCCCCCAAACCTTGCCAGGCCTGTCCCCGCCAAAATGGGATCGCGGGGTGATGGGGAAGAATGATTTGTAGGCGATCGATCGCTTCGAGGGCTTTCTGAAATTCGTTAAACTTGAGGTAGGTTTGAATGATGGGCAAGAGAACTTTTGTATCCTGGCCTTGTTGGGCTAAAAGTTCATCGCCGATACGAAAAGATTCCTCCCGGTCGTCCAAGAGGGTCAGAACGTTTAAAAACCGGAGTCTCTTTTCAAGGTTTTTCGGATCGGCGTCCAAAACGGTTTTCAATACTTTCCGGGCTTCATCGTATCGCTGCATGCGGATATAAATCGTCCCCAGGCGGTCGAGCGCTTCCCCGTCCTGAGGATATCGATCCAACCAGGCCAGGGCGGCATCCCGGGCGGAGGCGAGGCGGTTCACCGAGAGGCTGTAATCGATCCGCAAGTGGCCGCGTTCGAAGATCGCTTCGGGGGGGTAATCCAGTTCGGCCATTAATTCGATCATGGCGTCCATGGATTGTTCGACGAGCGGGTGGTTTTTCCGGTTCCCTTCCTGCTGAATCCGATGGTTTAATTCCGTTAATTGTTGTTGTTTGATTTCAATCGGATCTCGTTCTTGTACCCATGCAAGCGGAATTGAAAATAGTCCGGCGAAGGATATCCATGGTAAGAAAATAATCAGGCGGGATGTAATATTCATAATTTGTATTAAATTGTACTCAATAAAATGTAAAGAATCGCTCTATAAATCAATTACTCAATTTCGATCGTCCCTCTGCTCCACTATCTTTTCTGCATATAACCCATTCAGGAGGCGAGGCTCCGGCCGAGCCGCTTTCCTCAAATCGTCATTGTACTGAATTCCCTCCGATTATCCAAAAATACCGGAAAATGTCAATCATGCTATCCGGCACGGCATTGATTAATTTGCCTGGCAAAGGAGAGATAGAACACACTGTATCCGGCGGATGGATGGCTGAAAAGGAAAGGAAAAATATCCAATGGTCTTTTTTATGATTTACTCTTGACTTCCTATTTTGGTTATGAGAATATGAAAACAATGAAGTTAACACAAACAAAACGGGGAGGTAAATCTATGAAGAGAAGTAAAGTCCTTCTGATAGCAGCATTGGCCCTTGTCGCAGCTCCAGCCTTTTCCGCGACCATTGAGTTGCAACAGGGTGCGAATGGGTACACAGGAACTCAGGATTGCCATATCGTTTCATGGGACGGGAACCAGAACCAACTAACTCGTTTGGCGGATGGAAAGAACGGTGGAAATGGCGGAACGACCGCAACAACCGGCGGTCATCCTCAGAACACCGGCGGGCACGTATTCATCGAAGAAGGTGATTACGGCGACCCTTATCCTCTCTATGACGACAGCAAGTGCATCCTGATCAAGTTTGATATGACGAGCGTTCCTAAAAACTTCAGCAGTGCGAAGATCGGCCTGTATTATTGGTACGAACGTAGCACAGGCAGCGATGCCACCGAAGGAAGCGGAACGAAGAAGAATCCCCATATTCTCAATGTATTCCGCGTTTTGAAGAAATGGGAACAGGGCA
This sequence comes from uncultured bacterium, assembly GCA_964520565.1. Classification (GTDB taxonomy): domain Bacteria; phylum Hinthialibacterota; class Hinthialibacteria; order Hinthialibacterales; family Hinthialibacteraceae; genus CAZFOX01. The sequence continues at coordinate 5,613 of CAZFOX010000167.1, forward strand.
AAGGCGGCGCTTCGTCGGGCGTCGACGGTGACGATGCAGCCGATAACAGCGGCGTCGTGACCTGGAACTCCACCGGCTTTGAACTGTGGCAGGCAATCGGTGCGGAAGGCCCGGAAGATATCGCTCCTCCGGACAGCCAGACCTATTTCGATCCTTCGAAGACCGGCTGGGTATGGTTTGACGTAACTCCAAGTGCCCGGATTTGGGTGGCCGATCCAAGCAAGAACAACGGCGTAAAGATCAGCCAGGAAATGTACCCCTACGGTGCAAAAGAACCCGATTTGACTTTGCCGAATGGCCAAAAAGTCTATAAAGGCCATCCAACCGGCAATCCGACTGGATTCCAGGCTGGCGCGTATAATTTTGTCTCCAGCGAAAGTCCGAAAACAACATTGCGCCCGAAGATGGTCGTGGAAGGCGCATCCGACGCTGGCAACTGGGAATTATTCCGGTAAGCGGAAACCGATTCTCGGTTATCGTTTTGTAACTTATGTCGATTCAGAAGCCTGGGAGAAATCCCAGGCTTTCTTTCTTTATATCCACCCTTCGATCTTCATTTCCAGAGAGAAGGTTATGAAATTATATGCTTTTTTATCAAAGTGCATTTGACATTTTACTAGATTAAGTAAATAATAATCGAGGAGACAATTTCTTTTCCGGGGGATTCTTATCTCCCGATCTTTCTTTTTCCCAATGGAAGAAAGGGAATTAGCCAAGTAGAGTACAGGTTTTATATTATTGATCTATAATGATCTATACATCTTTCCTCTCATCATCTTTGCCTTGCCTTATTTATCCGAGAGAATGAAGATCAATTGACAGCGTTTTTTGCATGCTAATCGCGAAATTTCTTCTTTCTGTTGGAACCCGCATTGAAAGGAAACGAGGAAGGAAAATCCCTCCAGCGTGATATGTGTGGGACTTTTCCGTGATTTCGATTTCCTGTCTTGGAATTGGATGATCGTCCTTGTCCAAACTTATTGACATTTCAACAAATTATAAACGGGAGGGTTTATCATGAACCGTCGGATTTCTTGGGTAGAGCGGATGGCATGGGCGTTGGTTGTCTCCGGCGTATGGATATGGATAGGAATGGTACCCATGGCCAGTTCGGCCGCTATTGAAACGGGGATGGGAGTGCAATTCAATCAGGTGAATTTCACTTTCGATAAATCGCCCTGGCCAAACTCCAGTTGGGGACGTATGGAAGTCAATCCCACGTGGTTGATCGAATTCACCGGTCTCAAGGAGGGATATTTAAACGTCTCGGGCGAAAAGGGTTGGTATGTCGTAAACGTGCCCGTCTCGCTCGAAAGCATCCGTTCATCGGGAGAGAGCCAAGGTGTTTTTTGTACCTATTTCAATCTGGGTCTGGCCGATCCAGCCTTGCTCGCCAAGATGTCCGATACGGAAGCGCTGGTTTACCTGCAGGAAGTGTCGGTACCAGTAAAAGGATTCCAAGCGTATGTGACCTACACCGAAGAACCGCAGCGCGAAATGCCGCAAGGCCAAATGACCTCGTTTCCCCTCTCCGAAATATTCGATTGGGATGCGGAAGGAGTCGGCGAGAGTTATACCTCCACTGTCCAGATTCCTCCTTACATTGTGTCAAAATTAACTATCCCTGCGGAAATATTGAACGCCCGGCATACCCAGGATAGTTCGATCAACGTGGAAACCGCCAAGAATCAATGCTTCCCTATGTCGGTTGCCAACAGCCTGCAATACCTCGAAAAGGTATTCGGGATTAACGTTCCCCACGATCATGTAATGGGACTGAACGGCGACAAGTCGCTTGTCGGTCAGTTGGATGCACTGGCAGGCCGTTCGGCCTCCTCCCGCCGCTCCGGTTCGGGAACCTGGTTCACGCCCATGGTGAAGGGGAAATTCCAATATCTTGAAAAAAACGGCCTGACCGATCGATTGGTACATAAATATCAGGGGCGCGGCTGGGGAACGCCCCCCAATGAAGCGCTTCCCGCTGGCGATTACACCTCCAACGGAAGCACGGCAACAGATCAAGGCGCGGCTGTCACCTTTGAATGGCTGTGCCAGGAAATCAAGGCGGGGGAAGATGTCGAACTGGTGTTCAGTTACGATAATGCCTCCGGCGTTCCGACCGGCGGGCATGCCGTTCGGGTATTCGAGTGTGGAACTGTTCTCGGAAAACCCTATATCAAATATCTTCACGACCGCAATCAAAACGACGACACCAAAGGCTTGGAAATCGTCCAGGTGTTTCTGGAAGATTTGGATGGAGACGGTTTATTGAATTTGGGAACGCTCAACCGGGAAATCCGGTTTGCCCTGTCGGAATCCGTCGCAGAAGAATTGAAAACGCCGACGCCGACGAACACCTTCCAAATTCGGCCCACTTCAACTCCCACTTCAACCCCGACGCCGACGAATACCCTCCAAATCCGGCCCACGCCGACACCCACCCTCGAAACGCCGCCGGAAAATTGCCCGATCTTTTTCAGCATCGAAGAACCGAACGTGCTCCCCAACGGTGGCACGCATGGCGATATTCTCGTTCACAATCCCGGAGGCCCTGCATTCGTACTTTCGGGAGGCAGCATGCCCGAATTGATGGAACCGTTTTTCACTTCGCACGAGGAAGCGCTGAAATACGATGTGGGTTTGGATGGATTCGATATTCTGCAGCTCAATTTCCTGATGACGGCCAAAATTCCTCACAAGATCGTTTTTACTGTCGAAAAACCGTTTAAGGTCACGAATACCAGCCATACGGCTTTTGCCGATACGCTCGGCGATGGCGATCTATTATTGACTAACGGTGGAGTGATTCTATCTTCGGTTCTGATTCAGCCGCTTCGGCTTATAGATGCCAATAAACAACCAGTAGACTCACTGGGGATCGACGCGATCGAGATCGAGGGATTCCTTCAATCCTTCGATAACCTGGCCAATACGGTCATCGATAGTCTGGAAGAATTTGTCAAATATACCGGCGGCGTTCCGATTACGATTTATTTCTCGCTGGAAGAAGACAATCAGAAATATCTCGCCGATTCGGGCAGCCTGCTGCTTGCCGGAACCCAGGTCAGCGCCGACGATCTGATTATGCTTCAAATATCCGGGAGCGCCATAACCGCCGAAGTCGTTCGTTCCGGCGTCGATTGGATACCCAGTACGGCGACCAGCATTCTCTCCGGTTTTAGCGCGAAAACAAACCGGGGTCTCGATGCGGCGGCGACCTGTCTGTCGGAGGGAGAAACACATGGCAA
>CAZFOX010000168.1:0-8842 GCA_964520565.1 uncultured bacterium
TATTTGCCGTTGACGAATTCGGGATGCAATACGCAGTTGCGCTGCTGCCGGGATTCGCTGATCAGATTGGGAAGGCGTTCCCAATCGATCAAATTCCGGCTGCGGACGATGCCGCAGCTGGCGACCGCCGCCGAGAGATTGTGCGGCTGCTCTTCGTCGTGCCGTTCCGAACAAAAAAGCCCGTAAATCCAGCCGTCTTCGTGTTGAACGAGGCGCATATCGTATACGTTGGTTTCGGCTTCATCGGTGTCGGGAATCTCGATGGGATAATCCGTAAAGCAGAAGCGGTCGACGCCGGTAGGGCTTTCGGCCAGGCCGAAGAACGATTTCCGGTCCCATCCCTCCACCCGCGCCATGACGTAATATTTGCCGTTGTATTGGATCGCCCCGGCATTGAAGGTGCAATTGATACCCATGCGCGTCATGAGATGAGGGTTGGTGGCGTAATCGAAATCGTAACGCCATGAAAGCGGGGCGTGTTCGGCGGTCAAGACAGGGTAACGGTAGCGGTCGAAAATCCCGTTGCCTTCGCTTTCCTTCTCGTTGGGGCGTTCGATCCATTGGCGGTGACGGTCGTGCATTTCCCGGAGCCGCCGTTCAAATTCCATTGGGTTCATGTTCCTCGCACTCCTTTTCGATGTCATTTAACCGGGTCAGGATTTCCAGACAGGCGCGGATATTATGATAGGGGCATTTCCATTCAGAGACTTTGGGTTCGCGGGGATCGGGCTGACCCACCCGCGAGACGCGCCAGAACCACTCGCCGTACTGCCGATCCACGATATGATTCTCGATAAAACGCCAGCAGGTCCAGGCGGCCTCGGCGAAAGCCGCTTCGTGAGAGAGCTGATAGGCGTTCAGAAAACCGACAACGGCCTCGGCCTGGGGCCACCATTCCTTGTTGTCATCGATAAGGATTTCGGCGCGGCCTTCGTAAAACAAACCGCCGTCGTCGTCCAGGCCTTCCCGAAGTGCCGACCGCGCCAATCCCAGGGCACACACCGTCACCGCGCTGGATATCGAAGGGTCGCCCAGGGCTTCTGCAGCCTCGCACATCAGCCAGCTACCTTCGATATCGTGCCCGAAGGTATAAGAATCGGACTTCGGCGTCCACTCTTCATCGAAGAAGTGGTGAAAGTGGAAACGGTTCCGATCCAGAATTCGGGTCATAAACAGTACCAGCAATTCGCGCAACCGCTCGCCCACCCGATCGTTGAAAGAAAGGCGATAGAGATGGGTATAGGCTTCGAGGACATGAAGGTGATTGTTCATCGATTTCTTTTCGTTCATATCCTTGTCGCTGAGACGGGCGTCCTCGGCCAGAGTCCAGTCGCGGTTGCAGGTTTCGAAGTAACCTCCATGCCGTGTGTCGCGGCTGTGGCTTTCAATGCGATGGAAGAGTTCGAAAGCGCGTTCGCGGGCGGCGTTGGAACCGGCGGCCTGCGCGTATTCGGAGAGGGCATAGATGTAAAACGCCTGCCCGTAGATTTTCTTTTTCTCGTCGAGCGGACTGCCATCCGGAGCGAGCAGCCAAAACGCGCCGCCATGCACCGGATCCCAGAAAAAACGGGCCAGATAATCCAGAGCGCGGATGGCCAGCGAAAGATAACGCTCCTCGCCGAAATGGCGGTAGAGTGCCGCGTACGTCCACAGGAGGCGCGCGTTGAGGATCAAACCTTTGGGCGCATCGGCGTCGATGACGAGATCGTTGCTCATGCGTCCGATAAAACCGCCACGAACGGTATCCAGCACGCGCTGCGTCCAGAAGGGCAGCAGGTTTTCCCGCAGTTCCCGTTCGACGCCATGACGAAAATCCTGAATGGTTTTACGATCCATAGCGAATTTCCACCCGGGAGAGGCTGGTTGGATCGTTCCATTCGATTTTGAGATAGCGGCAGTCTTTGGGGATGTTTTCGAGTTTGTAAAGAACCGGGGTGAGATAGCCATATTCGCCCTCGCCGCTGCCGTAATCCGCAATCTCTGCCGAAACCGATTGAAAATCGCGGCCATTGCTCGAAACGCCGAACGACAGTCGAGGCTGTGCGTTATCCGAGAAGGCATAGACAAAACCAGCCGAGATCGCTCCGCTGGTGCGGTAGATCAGGAAATCCCCTTTTCCGCCCTCGATGCGGTGAATGTCTTCTTTGTATTTGCGCGCTTCATGGGCGACGAAGCGCAGCTTTCCCTGGCGGAAAAAGATCGCACCGTCGTTGTGGAATTCGTCCACCAAAACCTGTTGTTCGACGCGAACCGGCCCGACGGGCTTGCCCGGCTCGGAGACTCCCATCGCGTTGCGCGCCCGTACACGGTAGAAATAACTCCTCCCGATTTCTGCCGTAGCATCGTTAAACAGCGGTTTATATTGAAAGGCGGCGTCCGAGACATTGCAGGCAATCGCCGTCCAGGGGCCACTGGCCGATTCGGCGCGTTCGATGTCGTAGCCGGAAGCGCCCACGGAACCGCGCCAGCCAATCGCCGAGACGTCCCGGCAAGGAAGCATATCCGGCGGCGCTGGAACCGGCAGCGCTGGAACGGGTTCGCCGTTGATGGCGAAGGCTTTTTCGCGCATGAGGGCCATGAGATCGCGCTCGTCATACACCTCGCCCGTATCGAAACCGGGCCAGTGATAGGCCTTGAAGAAATCGCCGCCCGCCGGTTCGGAATGCCAGAAGAAACCGCCGTCGCGATGGTGGTAACGAAGGCTCCAGATCAACGCGCCCGACAGTCCTTCGCGGATCGTGGTTTCCAGGACAGCGCGCACGGCTTCGGTACTGACAAAGCCGAATTCGCCGAGCAGATAGGGCTTGCGGCCGTTCACCATACGGACGCTCGTTAGGATATGCTCGAGCATATCCTGAGGGTTGTGTTCGTAATGATGTGTTTGAACCACATCGATCAGGGGATCGGCGATGGTTTCCTCGCGAAGAACGGACGTGTTGAATCCGTCCATCACCAGATGGTTCGAGTCCAGCGATTTGATATAGGCGGCGATTTCGTGCGTCCAAGAATGGGGGCATTCCGTTTCGTTGCCGGTTTCCCAGGCCAGCACGGCTTTATCCTCTTTATAGGGGATACCCGTCACGGTGTTGACGCGCTCGATCGTGAAGCGGATGGTTTGTTTGATATCCTCGATCAGTTGCGGATCGGTCCAGAACTCGTTACGGGCTTTGCCGCGAAAGGCGGCGTAATCTTCCACTCCGCCCCACCACTGGAAGTTGTTGACGAAGGGAATAATAAGCCGAACGCCATGTTGGTTGGCGCTAGCCAATACCCGGTCGAGAGCGGCGAAGGCCTCCTCGTTGAATTTGCCGGGAGCGAGCACGTGTTTGGGGATGCCCGCCGGTTCATTCTTTTTGAAGACGGAGAGTGTGTAGGTGCGCGCCACTCGGCCGCCCATCTGTCGGATGGTCTGGAGCGCGTCATCGATCTCATAGGGATCGGGCATGCGGAAGGGCATGGTATTCTCGAATCCCATATCGTCTTCGACGTAATGCAGGTTGGGAATATTGAAAGAGACGAAGCGGAATTCCTTATCTCCATCCATCAATTTGCCATCGCGGGCAGTGATGAAGCGTTCGAATCCATCGGCCTGTACCAGCGAGACGGCGGCGAGAAGCGCGATCAGAGCGGTTGCGATTGTTTTCATGGCGAATCTCCCCTTTATGCAAACGTTTAAATTTCCTCTTCCAGTTTATCGTACCAGTTAAATTTCAGAACGACGGTCGTGACGGCGGCCACCGCCAGCGAGATCCAGATTCCATTGGTAATGCGAAAAACAATGCACATGGGAAGGATCACCAGCGAGGTCTGCCAGATTACGCCGATCAGGACGTTAAAGCAATCGCGGCCGAATTGCTGGTTGCCCTTAAACTCGGGATTGTCGCGAACCACCATCTCGTGCACCGGTTTCCAGAATCCCCAGGGGCGCACGCGGGAGTAGAACGATTTCATATCCTCGTCGCCGGTAGGCTGGGTTAACAACGTCCCGAGAACGGAACCGACGAGAGAGAAGAGAAGGATAATCGGGAAAGCGTAGATTTCGTGAACGTTCGGGCAATAGACATTCCAGAAGATAGGAACGATCAAAGCCCCGCCGATCCCGGTTACCATGCCCCAGAAGAAGCCGTAGCCGTTAAAACGCCACCAATACCATTTCAGGATGTTGGAGGCGGCGTACCCGGCCCAGAGGGCGTTGACGATCCATTGCATCACGTCGTCGATGGAATCGACAATGAAACCAAAGCCAATTCCGATCACCACCACCAGCACCGAAGTGACGTAGCTCATGCGAACGTATTTTTTCGGTTCGGCGTGGGGATCGATGAAGCGTTTGTAAATATCGTTGACGATATAGGCCGGTGCGGCGTTGACCGTGGCGGCGAAAGTCGACATGAACGCCGAAAGAAGCCCCGCCACCAGCAGCCCCATCAGGCCGATAGGAATGAAGTTCTTGATCGCGTAGGGGAGGATCAGTTCGAAGTCGGGCTTATCGCCCATCGCCTGTAATTGGGGAATGAATTCGCCCATAGCCAGAAGCACCAGGCCAGAGATCATCATATAGCGCGGGAAGAAGAGAACGACGCTAACGAAACCGCTCATCAGGGAGGCCTCGCGGGGATTGCGGGTGGCGAGGATGCGCTGCATATCGTAATTGGGAGCGGGTCCCGCCATACTGACGAGAACGCCCTTGAAGAGCAACATCATAAAGAAAATTGTGAATAGTTCGTAGCCATCGGCGGCGATTTTGGCGTTGACGGATTGCAGGGTTTGAGTCCAATCCAGGTTGAGGCTCCATCCGAACCAGAGGGTTTTCCAACCATCCGGGATCAAGCGATCGAGCGTATCGGGTGCAACGCGCATCATGGCGATGACTCCAACCACGATGGAAGAGACGGTCATGATGAAAAATTGCATGACCTCGGTCAGCACCACGCTGAACATGCCACCCTTAACCACATAGATCGTCGTTATACCGAGTATGATCAGTGCGTAAGTATTAGGCGACAGATCCCAGGGGAGAAAGATCGAAGCGAATTTACCCATACCCTTGAATTCGTAAGCCAGGAATCCCACCACGCTCACCAGCGCGAAGACGACGATGCTGATATGGGCCAGGTTGGCTCCGGTTCCCGAACCAAACCGGGTGCGGATCCACTCCGCGCCCGTCAGCACGTTGGAGCGGCGCAGCCACGTGCTGAGGAAGATCATAAGAAAAATCTGGTTGAAAACCGGCCAGAGCCAGGGGAGCCAGACACTCTTCATGCCGTAGACGAAAACGATATAAACCAACCACATGGTTCCGGTGATATCGAACATGCCGGAGGCATTGGATACGCCCAGTACCCACCAGGGCATGCTTTTATTACCCAGAAAATAGGAATCGAGGTTTTTCGAAGCGTTCCGGGATACCCAGAATCCCAGCGAAAGCGTCGCGATAAAATAAGCGATAATCACCAAAATATCGACTGGATGAAACTCAAGTTCGATCTGCATCAACCGTTCTCCCTTCGCGAAGAAGCCGCCTGTTTCCGGCTCGTGTCATTTATAAAAGACAGCCCATCCTATCACGAGGCGGGGGTGTCCGTCAGCCCCGGCTTTTGATTCGCGCGCCTTTCTCCAAGCCCCTATTACGACATATACCATTTCATAGACATTTATCCCCAGCCTGATTTTGAGGGGCAGGAAAAGGGAAAGAAACCTTTGCGAACCGCTTTCGTTCCTTTGAAATGGCAATAGGATATCGGGTATAATCAAAACCAAACGCAAAAAGAACAAGAGGGTATCCATATGATTCGAATTGGCGTGGTTGGATTCGGTTTCATGGGCAAGATGCATTTCAAATGCTATCAGGCCCACAAGGACGTTAAAATTGCGGCGATCTGCGACGCGGACGAAAAACGGTTGCGGGATACCGGCGGGATTGCCGGAAACTTATCGGGGGCGGAAAACGCGATCGATCTATCGGGGATCGAGTTATTTTCGGATTACGGCCGGATGCTGAACGAAGTGAAACTGGATGCGGTCTCGATTACCCTGCCGACCTTTCTGCATGCCAATTTTACATGCCAGGCGCTGCAGGCGGGCGTTCACGTTCTCTGCGAAAAGCCGATGGGGCTCGACACGGGCGAATGCGACCACATGATCGCCGCCGCCAAGTCGAGCGGCAAAATTCTGCAAATCGGCCATTGTATCCGGTTCTGGCCGGAATACGTCAAGACCAAGGAACTGATCGACAGCGGACAATACGGAAAGGTTCTGGCGGTCTCGATGCGGCGGTTGAGCGCATCGCCGACCTGGACGAGCGAGAACTGGCTGATGAACGAAAAGCGGAGCGGCGGCGTGGCGCTGGACCTGCACATTCACGATACGGATTACGTGCAGTACCTGTTCGGAACGCCGCAAGCGGTCTGCAGTTTCGGCGCGCCCAAAGCGTCGGGTGGACTGGCGCATATCATGACGCAGTATGTGTACGACGACAACAAGATCGTTTTCGCCGAAGGCAGTTGGACAATGCAACCCGCCTTCGGTTTTGAGATGAGTTTCAATGTGGTGATGGAAGGCGCGACGATTCTGTACGATTGCACGCGGACGCCCGCGTTCAAAGTCTGCGAAGAGGGGAAAGACGCCGCCACACCGGAAGTCGAATCCGGCGACGGTTATTCGCGCCAGATCGATCACTTTCTCCGCCGCGTCCGGGGGGAGTCGGTTCCGGAGATCGTAACGCTGGAGAGTTCGCGCAATTCGATCCGGATCGTCGAGGCAGAAGTAAAATCAATTCAGACGCAACAGCGAGTGGCACTCAGTTAGCGCGAGGTATTCCTATCAGAGTGTTCAAATTTCAATCATAAAGGAGAATTCCAATGCGGTATTGCAACGGATGGCCCGTATCGGTATGCAGTTGGTCGTTTCAGAAGAGCATCCAGGAAGTGGCGAACGCCATCAACGCTCTGGATATCGGATACATCAACCTGGCCCTGCTCCCCGCCCTGCAGCCGGACGGGGGCGATTATCTGGAATTTATCCGCAAGCAAAAGTGGACGATCAGCAGCACCATGATCAATTTTCCCAGCGAGGACTACACAACCCTGGAGACCATCAAAAGAACCGGCGGCCTGGCTCCGGACGAAGCCTGGGAAGAGAACAAGAAGCTGGCGCTGGGCGCGATTCGCCTGACAGCGGAATTAAAGGCGGAATACCTGCTGATGCATTTCGGCTTCATCGATCACACGCTGCCCGGTTACGTGCAGAAGTTTTACGACCGTACCCGAACTCTGGCCGATGCGGCGCAGAAGGAAGGCGTCAAGTTTTTGATGGAAACCGGCCAGGAATCGGCGGAAGAACTGAAGCACTTTCTCGACGAAATGAACCACCCCGCCCTCTGCGTGAATTTCGATCCAGCCAACATGATTCTCTACAATAAGGGCGTCCCCACCGAAGCCATCAAGGTGCTGGCGCCCCGCATCCGGCATATTCACATTAAGGATGCCAACCGGACTGAAACGCCGGGAACGTGGGGAACCGAAGTCCCCTGGGGAGAGGGGCAGGTGAACGCCCATCTGTTCCTGAATACCTTGAAGGAGATCGGTTACCGGGGCGCGGTGGCGATCGAGCGGGAAGCGGGAAACGACCGCTTCGGCGATATAAAACTGGCGGCGGAAAAACTGAGCCAATACACCTGAGAAATCCCAAGAGGCCGCGCCGCCAACCGGATTGGCGGCGCGGCTGTTTTCGAGAAGTTTCTTGAATCTTATATCCACGATCCGATGGAGGGAGAACGAGCAATGGGACGAAAACGCAGTTTGTTAGCGCCGGGCTGGTGGGATTACACCACGTTGGACGATGAACTCCTCAACGACGCCGCCCGCCTGACGCCGGACGATATGCTGAAACTTTCGCGGCCGGGATTTCGCGTGGTGTTTTACGACACGCTGGAGGATTTTTATCTGGCCGAGGCACTGGAATATATCCATGCCTGGAAACAGGCGACGCCGGACAATCCGGCGGGGCTTTGCGGCCCAATCGGGCCGACGGAGCAGTTGCCCCTCGTGGCGCGGTTGGTGAACGAACTCGAACTCCCCCTGCAGAACGCGCATTTTTGGGGGATGGATGAGTGGGCTATTGATGGAAAGGAAGTCGATCCCAGCCATCCGCTTTCTTTTGAAAAAGCCGATCGGGAATTGTGTTTCAACCGGATCGACAAGCGATTCGCCATTCCGGAAGCCAACCTTCATTTTCCCAAAGCCGATGCGTCCGCCTACATTCAGAGCTGGGAGGGAGTCCGTTGCGTTACCATGCAGGGCGGCCAGGGAGACATCAAACACTGGGCTTTCAACGATCCGGTGAAACGGGAGGGCGAGTTCGCCGACGAGCCGCCCACACCGGCGCAATACCGCGCCAAAACCACCCGGCTGGTCGAACTGCATCCGGTGACAAGCATGCAGAACGCCCGCACCAGTGGGGGCGGCGTGGTGACCGGCGTACCGAGCCAGGCCATCACGGTGGGACCTTTGCAAACCTGGAAGGCGGAGAAAGTATCGATCTGGCAGGCGGGGACACACGACAATCCTTTCGGCATGCGCCTGACGACGTTGATGATCGGGAAACAGATCGCCGACAGCGCCGTGCCCATGTCGTTACTGGCCGATCATCCTAACGTTCAGTTCAATTTTTACCGGGGCGGGATAGGAACCTGCGCGGTGGAGATGCATTAGAGCCATTCCCTTCCATCCGCTCTTTTTGCGTTTTGAAAAAGCCGGACACGATCGGTTTCCTATCTCTTGCCGACGGCTTCCCTGATTTTGCGGGAGAGATCGTTCATGGTGAAGGGTTTTTGGATGAAGTG
>CAZFOX010000169.1:0-8838 GCA_964520565.1 uncultured bacterium
TTCATTTGCCAGAGGTCTTACCCTCTGCCCACACTAAATAGCGAAGAGGCCAAAAGAGGAGCAAAAACTCATTGCTGGTAGGGTTATTCTGGTTCCTTCGTAGAATAAAACGCCCATTGTTTGGATCGCCGGTTCCATTATCGACCGTCATATACACGGGAATATCGAGAGCGGGTCCGTTCATGAGATAATCTTTCATAGCGTAAGCCTCTCTCGCGATTTGATGGCATAATGGGAACCATATTTTCGCATTGGAATGGTTGTAACTCCAAATGACCATTCCCTGACCACCCGACGCCCAGGATGAATATGGAAGAAACCGGTATAATTCAGGTTCCAATTCGGCATCATTATAACCTGAATCCGTGAACTAAGAATCAAAAAAATACTGTCTCGGCTTACATGGCGAAAAATGCCTTTCGCGATGAAGTTTCTGCCAGCGTTGTGCAGTTCTGGTTTGCTTTCACTGCTTTCTCCGTCTTCTCGGCGAGTTCATCTATGCATTTTTTCTCGTTGACCGGTATTTTTGGACAGACCTTGTATGCCGTTCCACCTTTCGGTTCGAGGAAAGCATCGTTCTTCCGTACTACGGATGCAGTTTTCAACTATACGCTCCCACAAATCGGTTGTAAACCCGTTGCCAGACCGGATACCAGGAGTTCCGTCGCCCAAACGTCATTCTCATCCGACGCGCGTGCGTGACCACCCGGCTCGCCATATAGATCAAATCCTGCATCACGCTTCGCAAGCGGCGGCGGGAAACGGCTTTGCGGATGGGCACTCGTTCGTCCCTCGCCACCCCTTCCTCACGCAACTCCGCGTTGATCCAATAGCCTTCTTTGCCCAGGTAGGCCAGGATCGGCGCGTAACCCGCCGCTTTTTTATACGTCCACGACACCCCTTCTTTCTTTTTCCCCGAATTATCGAACGGCGAGACGCTTAGATGGCTTCAAAATCCGGCTTTTCCATACACAAAAATCCGATCATGGGTTTGGCGATCGTTCCAGGAGAAAGCTCGGGATGGGGATGATCGGGGAGAACGACCGCGTCGAGCCGTTTATCCAGTTAGGTTTTGTGCAATAATGCGCCGATTAATGCCAATCCGCTATGACTGGTCAGGGATTCATCCCCTTGCTTGATTTCGAATATCATCATTTCCTGTTCACCAGAGGGGTGTCGATCGTGATAGATTAATTATAGCTCGCAAGACTATAATTTTCAACCTGTTAGGAAGCATAATATCAATTTTAGTTCACGGATTTAGGTATTAGACTCTTCATTTTTTTGGGGGGGGTGAGACGATCAATATACGATATATCGTCAGCAAAATTTCGCCTTCGCACATCAAGCGAATCGATTACTGAATAAAAATAGGTATAATAATTTTATATTTTTTCCCATCAAAATCGATTAGACAGGATATTTCATATTCATCACGTACAGCATTCCTTTTGAGAAGTTCGATTTGTATTTCGTTGTTTTTTATGGTGGTTTTCAGAATTCCGTTATAATTATTTACGACAGAGGCGATACGATATTCAACATCTTTTCTCGTCACTAATTTAATGGAAGTACGCTCCCCTCTCTTCAGAAAGAGCTTGCTTGGTTTGGCTATAATGGGTTCCATGGATTGACCCAAAATGGGGATTATTGTCGTTGCTTCATGTACGCGATAGTCGTGAACAAGAATTCCACCAATGAAATCGCCTTGGGGGATTCCACTAAATTTGACATTCAATTTCACATTGACGATTGGAGGATTGCCAACGATATCGTAGTCTTCAATTTCGATATATTTGTTCGATGTTTTCCATTCGATTCTATCAAGCATGTCGTGATTAATACCCCGCAATATGACCTCCTGATATGTTTCTTCGCCTTGGTTGCACAATAAAAACAAACGTATAGGGATCGGCTGTATAGTTGGCACGCCGTGATAGGAAAACGAGATAGATTTCTCTATCTTCGTCCTTCCTTTTAAGGGAAAGGTTATTCGGCCTTCAATCTTATTACTGGTATATAACGGATCCAAGCGAATATTTATATATCGAGTGGTATTGGGGACGATCTTCGCGCCTACCGCATAATTCGAAAATTGGACGCCAGTTGGAATATTAGTAACCGTTTCAAGAATGATTTCATTAGTAGTACCGTTGTATATGGAACACGAAAACGCTTTGTACTCTCCACCATAAATTACTCCTAAATTCATATAGGAGGGTGAAAGCGTAATTAATTTCGATTCATTGCCACAAGAAGATAACAACAAAATAATACACAAAATCACAATCGTCGATCTTGGCATTTTTCCGGTACCGCCCCGTGAAAAAATAGGCGATCAATCCATACGCCGATTTATCGCCTATTTTCATTTTATCATGTATTAACATTTGACTATCGCTTCATGTGAACCACTTCTTTGACCATGGATGGATCGGGATTTTCGAAGAATCTATCGGAAAATTCGACGTCATTAATCTTCGCTTCGATTAATTCCAGCGTTAAATAATCTTCCAACACACCGTGGAAGTTCCCCGATTGAAATGAAAGTTTATGCGGTACCAACACGCTTTGTATGGGTTGGAAATCATCACAAATAACACAGTGCTGAACACTTCCATTTTCGTCGCAATATTCGACTTTCGTCCAGTAGCAGCGATCCGAATCGAGCAAAGTAAATCTGAAAAAGTGATTTTCGGGTAAATATATGGGCGAAACCAACTGCAATTGCCCATTCGGAAGATCAATTTTCCCAATCCGGTAACCGCTGTCTTCTAAAAAACAATTCAGGTTAAAACCAAAACCACAACTCCATCCTGGATTTTTCCAACGAGAAGTAAAAGAGGGGGCTATTCTCATTGACTTTTTCCCATCATCAGCAGAAACAAGCAGATTCCCCTGAAAACCATTGAATACAAAAGAACAATTTTCATTTTCATTTTCTGGGCGGATAATATCAACACGTTGTTTCAATCCGCTTTTACTATAAATATTAATCGTAGGCTTCTTCTTAGGCACAAAACAATCTTTCAATCCAGCGATTGTTCTATCCAGTTTTTCTATCGTTAATCCTTGATAAATCTGCTTCTCTCTTTCGTCAAAATTGTCCAAACGAATCCGCTCCTTCAATTGTTCGCATTCTTTTATATCGTTTAATTGCACCAGATATTCGGGATTGTCTTCCGTAATTGGTTCGATGTACAACACGCCAAAGTAGGTTAATTGGAAACTATCAATTGGCGCGAATTTTGTTGCGACCTCTGCAATGTAACGCTCGATGGCTACATTTCCGGAAAAAGCGATAATAGGCATCAAGCATATAATAAATAACACAAAGACATGGAATTTTAACTTATTTACCATCATTTATCCTCCTAGGCAAATGAAAAAATTTATGATATATTACGGAATATGTACTAGATACACCTTGGTATAAAAGTGGTAGCAACAGAACCTAGTGGCAGTGCAATGTCCCACAAACAATCCGCATAATATGTCTTGGCAAATGTGATATTCGTGCATGAATATGAACCATTCGATACGGTAATGCACATATCAAGTACCGGAGATGTGCAGTTCCCTGTCAGCGGCCCATATAATTCCTTTTGAACGTCATAATTTCTATAGGATGGACAAATATCAGATTGAGGATATGACCGATAGCATGTCGAACAACAAGCCACACCAGGGTAAATCTCTGCGCGAAAGCATTTATTGTTTATATCGCATAAGTCTTTTTCATACCACATTGCTTCCCAGCAATAACTACATGCCGAAAAACCTTGATTTACGTACAGCAATACAAATAGAGCCGCTATTAGAATAGATACGATAGCAAGAGGGAAAATTCTCCTTGTTTTTATTGCGTTCATTTCAGTCTCCCTTTTTCGTATTCTTTTTCATTTAATCCGTTTTCAAGAATAATACGAAAAGATCGAATCGTCAAAGAAAATCATTTAACTGTTACTGGGAGGGGGGTAACACTTTTTGATCAATCATCCAAAAAGTAGCCTTTTTGTGTGTTTTGAATTTTATAACCATTATTTCTGAGTCGCTGAATATCCCGATTGATCTGCGGCCTGGAGACGTTGAAACGTACTGACAGTTTACCACACGTCCAGGTCATGGGCTCTTTATGAATACATTCGAGTATTTGGATGAGCCGCCTCAATCGAAGGTTTTTGCTTTCATCCACGTCGGCACTCCCAGTAAGGCCTATTATTGCAATCAATATAAATGTTATCGTTCAGTAAAGACGAAACGGCAAAAAGTCATCAACGTAAATTTTATCTACAAGACTTTGTGGATAGATTAAAGTGACCGGTACAAGATATAGCGTGAGTTTCGTCTTCAAGCCACTTTTTGCCGTATCATCAGTAAAAGATAACTGCAGAGTGCGAAGTTTTAGCGTTTAGTGCAATGAAATCAATAACTTGATGAATTTGGTATCAATTTCTATAACATATTGAATTTTCTATATTTATAATCAGATCACCAGAGAATTTAGCACTCAATTGAAGAAGATTAGTAAGTGTGACAAAAATCACTCTTTGCAATGTTGCAACGATTTATATTTTGATGCCAATACTAATACGTTTAACAGAAGTAAATGCAATCAAATTACGCAAATCCAGAAATTTACTCTCATCATTTTATACAAGAATCTGATTATTATAGACTTATAAACAATCTTTTTGAGAAAACTCAATCGTAGATTCAATGCACTATATGTTGTATAACTCTTTAACACCTCATATCGGCTGTTTGTTACATAATCGTCGCGTTTCCATCAAAAGGCCAATTTCCGATGGGAGTAGGCAGTTGCGCCATGCAGACCGAACTCAGAATAGATAGATAGATAGATAAAGGCTGGAAACCAGGCGGCGGTTCATCCGAACTCTCCCTTCTCCCACATATCCGTCATCAAGTATTAATACGCATACCACAGTCAAAAATGAAAATCAAGAGGTTTTTTATTATTTCTTCATTAATAATTATTTTATATACTAAAACAGTCATCTTTCCCGGGGAGGATTCGGTCTAATATTCCTCGAGGTGAGGTGAATGGCAGGATAGAGTTATATTTAAGTAAGTGGCCGCTGACGCCTATTAGGCCGCCAGAGAGTTATGGCCTTTGAGCAGTTCGCCGACGTGCGCTTCGAGCATGAGAAACGGCCCTGCGGTTCCATCGCGGGAACTCTCGCGCCCCAACAGGAAGAGATGGCCGTCCACCACTTCCAATCCAAAGAACTCGCCCGAATGAGGCAGGAGAACCGTGTTACTCGCCCGCGCCGAAAACCGCCCTTGCTCGTCGCGTGGGAACAGAAAAATCCGAATCGAACGCCCGTCGCGCAGAGGTTCGGCGATCACGCAGCGCTTCTCCGCCGCATGGATCAACGCCTGGCCGCTGTTACAGGGCGTTTTCGCAATCGCCCTCCAACGTCCCGCCCGTTCGCGATCCTGTTGAAAGACCCATAGGTGGTTGGGATCGTCCTCCGGGATACCGGCAATCAACGGTTCTTCGCCGCTGGAGAGCGCCACCAGTTCGCCCTTTTCGAGAATGGGAGGCCGCTCCTCGTTCCATCCGGTACGGAATCCGGATAGCGCGGCGGAAAAGACACGGCGTCCCGTCCCGCTTTCCCCGGCCGCCCATAGCATTCCACCGATAGCCTGTACCTGTTGAATGCTTTGCAATTCCTCGGGACCCGCGATGCGTTTCCCTTTCACCGCTCTCTCTCCGGCGGGAAGCGCGATCTTAACCGACCGGTCGTGTCCCCGCGCATCCCGTCCCAGCAGAATCAGGCTGTTGCCTCGTTTGACTGCATGGGCTTCTTCGAGCGGATGCGACAGGCGCGCCATCCATTCCAAGGGTAACGGATTCATTCCCGAGCGGATTTCAAGCAAGGCGGTCAGAGGCGCGCGGCAGATCGTTTGGCCTTCTTTCATCATCAGAAGCGAGTTGCCGCACAGACCGGCGGAGACGACATCGGGATGAAAATACAATGCATGTTCCCAAACATCGGATTTGGAGATGGATTTCCCGCCGATTTCTTCGATCCATCCCTCCCGCCAATCTTCATCGGCCACGAATTGAGAAGGCGCCCGATTTTCCCGGCGACGCCCATAGTAGACGCTCCCTCCAATCAGAACGGCCAACATGAGCAGCCACCATAAATGCGATCGCTCTTTTTCTTCCCATTCGATTGGCGTCAAAGCAAGAGCGAGAGAAGCCGATTCGATCTCGGCTCTTGTTGCAAAACTCACACGCGGGCTGATTCCCATCGCATTTCCGGAGGATAGAATTGGGCGCCCCTCCCCCATATCGCCCCCGTTCGGATTCGAGGTATCCTCTTCGGAATCCGGCAAGGATGTCCCGGAAGAATCGTCTTCCTTTTTACTGGGAGGGGAAAATCCTCCCCCCGAAGATCCACCTCCGCCAGCGCCGCTATTACCCAATCCCCCGTTTCCCGCATTAGGGAAACCGGGATTTTCATGAGGTAATTCATCGGTTGGATTTTGAATTCCATCCATATTGTCTGTATCGCCTGGATTTTGTGTATCCTCCGGTTCTTTTTTCTCATCCTCTTTTTCGGGTAGTGGTTTCTTTTCCCGCTCGGAATCTGGATCATTCTCTTTACTATCAGGCGAATTGGAAGAAGGCGATTGGGGAATTGAATTCGTCTCTTGAGAATTCTCCGGATCGGGATTCTCCGGTTTCGGAGTAGGATTCATCCCGCCACCGGCAGAAGACGGTTGACCCTTTCCATTGTTCTTCCCACCCCCTTTCCCATTTCCCGTAGAACCGGCATTATTGCTTCCCCCCGTTCCACCCGATCCAGCTCCATCGCTTTCTGAAGGTTCACGATCGCTTGGACGATCCCCCGAGGTCTGGGGCAAAGCGATGCTATCCCCTTTTTCATGCGGTGAGGTATTGGGAACCGAAGATGGTTTTGCCGAACCGGAACCAACCGGTTGCGAAGGGTCGCCGTTGGAGTCCGCTTCGGGTTGTTTAGGATCATCCTGGGAATCGGGGGAATTGGGATCGGTGTCGGGATTAGACTCCGGAGAAGAATCCGGTTGGGATGGATCTGAAACCGGCGCTTCCATTTCGGATGTCGGTTTAACGTCATTTTCTTTGGGCGTATCGGAATCGTCGGCTGGTTTTTCTTCTGGGGGATTTTCTTCATCCGGCGAGTTTTGTTTCTTTCCGGGATCGAACTGCATAGGTTCCGATTTAATGCGATTCTGATTTTCCCGATCTTCCGGATTGGACTTCTGGGAACTTATTAGCGATGACTTATCGGGAGATTTCTGAGATTTGTTTGCACTCTTGGAGGCACTTGAACCAGTTTGACTGGAAGAATGGCCGGCCTGGGATTGCGCCGACAAGGCGCTCATCGCCGAACCGAGGGATGAACCCGCCTGAACCGCTCCCACACCGCCTGTAGTGGATGCCGGCGAAAAAATTAGATCTCCGAATCCCAGTCCCAATCCGCTCCCTCCGCCCGAACTGCCGCCACTGCCCGTGTTTCGTTCTTTGATTTCTCCCGATACGGCCGATTCAGGAGGATCGAATGTATATGTCAATTCAAGGTCAGGGTGTGATTTATCGACAGAAGTATCCTTCCCGGACGCAATCTGATATTGAAAATATTGTCCCCGTTCATTTATCTGGATGGTTTGTACGGCGAGCGGTTCGCTCCATGGCCCGTAAGCCTGGCTGGAATCGGGACTAATCCGGTATCGCACGATCAACGATTCCTCGCGTTCATCTTTCCAGGAAAACGACAGCAGAATCGCCGGTTGATTTGTATTAAACTCGCCCATTAGTTCGGGCATCGATTGTTTGGATTCCCGTATGAGGCGCTCGGCTTCAAGAGGAATAATCTTCCGTGGTGAATCCCATTTCAAAGACGCCCCCCCACCGGTAAAAACTCCTTCCTTCACAATCCATGTCGAATCCTCGATCCGGATGAGATGAGGATCGGCATTGGAATTCAAAGAGAATATCTGAACGTCCGTTTCGGGTTCGGAGTCGACTGGTCGCCAGTGAGCCGAATCTTCCTCCAAAGAAGACTGATACAGATTCCAAGCGGTCCCCCGGCACACATAAATCCATAGACGTCCGTGAGCGGCGAGTATTTCTGAATAACGACTTCCTTCCGGCAGCTCTCCCCATTGTTCTTCGGTAGGGTTTTCATTCCATCGGTTGATTCGTAACAGAGCGGGAGGTTCCTCGGAACGATCCAGCCGGAAACGCCATGAATACGTTAAGAGAGAATTACCGGGATTGGGATCGCTATCCGCGGTCCCTGTTATCCGGTTTTCAAGACTGGAATGTGAAGACAATTGTTGAGTTTGACCGGCGCCCCAGGCTGGCATAAAGTCTGAGGCGGTAAAATGCCGCAGGCGAAGGATGCCGGTTTGCGCATGAGCAAAACCGATCCCCACCCAGGCGATGGATACACCTAGGGCAAAAGAAATCAATCTCCGAATCATATCACTCGACCCCCTCAAGAGTCTTATGGTCGGCTGCTTAGCCAATCCTGTGCCGAAAAAAATCCCTTATTCAGCATTTTGAGGCTAATCTAATTGTTTTCAGTAAGTTATCGGGGATTCCTATGGCAAGAATGCGTTATGAAGAAAAACTGTATTCTCAAATTGCCCGGATAATTGAATGAGACCGGACATTTTGAGAGAATCGATTGAGTCGAGAAATAATAATAGCGTAGAACGAAAACTTTCTGATGTTTCTTTACCCTTGCATGCAGGGCGCTCTTTGAGTACAGTCTCTTTTCATCAAAAAAAGTGCCGGAGATAGCGAATCGGCTAGAATGA
>CAZFOX010000170.1:0-8832 GCA_964520565.1 uncultured bacterium
TTTGGAACGGCGCACGACCCGGGGTCCATACATCCGGCTGACATCGATGATGCCGATCCCGCGGATCTCCATATGATAGGGGACGGGAGACCGGCCGGTTCCGGTCAATTTGGAGAGTTGACCGCCGCGAATCAGAATCAGATCATCTGCGACAAAGGTATGTCCCCGCGTTATCAGTTCAAGGGCGCATTCGCTTTTCCCGACGGAACTGGGACCGGTGATCAGCACACCCATATTAAAGACATCCATCAAAACCCCTCGTTTGACGACGTAGGGGCTGAGTTCCATCTCCAAGTGGTCCCATAACCGTTTGGTGAAGACGGTCGTATGATGCATCGTCTGGAAAACCGCGACATTATACCGTTCGGCTAATGCGGAAATGGTTTCGAGGACGGAGAGGCCGCTCGTCACCACCACGCAAGGGGGTGGAGAGGAAAAAATGCGTTCCAAATTCTGGCGAACCGATTCATCCGTATGATGGGCTTCCAGATAGGCGATTTCGCCGGTTCCGAACACCTGGATACGATCGCGTTGCCATTTATCGAAAAAGCCGGCCATTTCGAGGGCAGGACGGTTCAATTCCGGCCTTTCGATGCTTCGCGACAGACCCTCACGACCCGATGCAACCGATAGACCCAGATCGGCCCAATTCAACAATTTCCGCACCGGAAGCGGTTCGGGTATAAAAACGCGTTCGTCGCTCATGGTGTTCCTGCCGCCGGTTGAGATTGATTCAAGTCGGTCAATACGGCATAGACTTCATCGGCGCTGCCCGCTTTCATGAGAGCCTCCCGGGAGGAAGCCTGACTGAGAAAACGAGTCAGAATCTGCATGACTTTGAGTTGGCCTGCCGCCGAACGCGGAGCGAGTATTAAAAAAATGATATAGACCGGTTCCTGATCGAGAGCGTCAAAATCGATGCCGTCGGGTGCGATGCCGCAGGCCACATAGATTTCCTTCACTTCTGCGCACTTGGCGTGGGGCAAAGCAACGCCGTGTCCAATGCCGGTGCTGCCCACTTCTTCCCGTTCGATGAGGGAAGCATAAATGTTATCGCGCCGGGGGAGTTTCTTGACCGAAACGAGCATGTCTACCAACTCGGCGATGACTTCATTTTTCGATTTGGATTGAATGGGCACGCGAATGCATCGAGGCGATATTAAATCCAGTAAGTTCATGACATTGTATCCGTATTCTCAGAATCTGCCTGTTGTTTCCGAATCGTTCTGCCTAAATGGAATGAAACGGGATTTTTTTCCCGCCGCCCGAACGAATTATGGACGGATTTCCGGTACTATTAAACCATAGTGCCCGTCTTTTCGCCGGTAGAGCACATTGATACCATCCGATGCGTCGTTGCGGAAAACCAGAAAATCCTGATTAATGAGATCCATCTGCATGACGGCTTCTTCCACCGACATGGGTTTGATCGCGAGGTGTTGGGTATAAATCACCTGCGGTTCCGGCTTCAAATCTTCGAGATCGCCGCGTTCGTAAACCGAGATATTGAGATTGAGTTCCTTTTCTTTTTCTTTCCGTTGCTGGCGTTCATGTTTATCCACAAGGCGTTCTTTATACCGTTTCAGTTGGGAATCCAATTTATCCACAACCAGATCGATGGAAGCGTATAAATCGCCCGACCGTTCTTCTCCGTGAATAGTAAACCGGTTGGCGAGAATGGTGACTTCGCACACCTGGTTGATTTTTTGCGTAAAGAGAACGACGTGCACGTCAACGACGTAGGGGAAATATTTTTTCAGTTTTTGCAGTCTTTTTTCCACATAGTCCTTGATGGCATCCGTAATCTCGATATTGCGCCCAACAATTGACAATTGCACTGCGCCTACCTCCGTATCTGCGTTTCCCAACGTGGATGCACTCCGCTTGTTTTGCCGCGGACGGCATCTCTTTGCGTAGAAAAATTCAACGCCTTTTTTCAGGCGGCTTTCAACGCTCATTATAGCCAACATCGAAAACAAACCAGAGTGCGAACGCCGGGTTCGTACGTCATTTCTACCTCCATGGATTGGCTCCACCCGAAAAATCCGGTACGTTCTTCCCCCGCCGGAAGTAACGCGGAGTGTGGATTGATCGGGCGCACTGTGGTATCGTTCCTAGCATCGTCCATTCTCCGAGCAGGAGTCGGACAAGCGATATAATCCGGGAACCGGCCCGGCGAAAGAACGATTATGAAGTCCACCCGATGGCATTTCCCCGCCGTTTTCGTGCTGCTGCTTCTTGTGGCGCTGCATCACTGGCGAATTTTGCTAGGAGGAGAGATTCTTTGTGGGGGGGACATGATCGGCCAATTTGTCCCCTGGCGGGAATTCGCCCTGCGCGAATGGGCAGAGGGCCGTTTTCCGATTTGGAATCCCTTCGTATTTTGTGGGACGCCGTTTGCGGCCAACATTCAGACATCGCTTTTTTATCCCTGGAACCTGTTCAATCTGATTTTTTCGGTAGAGCGTACCTTTACCTTGTGCCTGGTGTTTCATCAAGCCCTGGCTTCCATGGCCATGTACGCATTCCTCTACCGGTTGTGGAAAAGCCGGGAGGGGGCGGTTCTTGGAGCGCTGGTATATGGCTGGTCGGGTTTTATGATCACGCATGGATACGATGGGCATCTGATTCACGTCCGCGCTTACGCTCTGCTTCCCCTGGCGCTCTATCTGCAGACCGGTTGGCTGGAAGGCGTTCGTATGAAAACGTTCGTTCTGTTCGCCGCCAGTCTGGCGGGGATGTTTTACGCCGGCCATACCCAGATTCCGCTGTATATATTCTACCTGCTGTTGGGACGTGCGGTTGTGTGGGGTGTCTATCGATACCGCGATACCCATTCATGGCGCGCTTTCTTTTTGTATCCATTCTGGACGTTGGCCGGGCAGTTGCTGGCGATCGGTCTGGCGGCGCTAGTGCTTGTTCCCTTGGCTGAACTCTCTCTCGAAACCGCCGGGCGATCCGGGGGTGCGGATTACGCTTTTGCAACCAGCGACTCGATGCCCCCCCTGCATGTACTTACACTGATCGCTCCCTTCCTGTACGGCGATCCAGTCAGCCCCACACGAGAGGGGCTTTTTTGGGAAACCAAAACCGGCTACCACGAAATTGCGGGATATGTGGGTCTCCTGCCTCTTCTGCTTTTATGGTTCGCGTTTCTTCCCGAACCCGGTTCCGGAAAGGAGGAAAACCGCTTCGTCCGCCGGGAAACGCTTTTCTTTGCCCTCGCCGCATTTTTGGGTCTTCTTTTCGCCACCGGATCGTATACGCCGCTTTATTCGATTCTCTATTACGGCCTGCCGGGATGGAGTTACTTTCGCGTTCCAGGTCGCTTATTACTGATTTTTATCATCGGCGTTTCCGTTTTGACGGCGAGGGGATATGCGTTATGGCGGCAAACCGGCTTCGCAAAAATCCGAAACACACGGTTATGTCAGACGGCCGTGGTGGCATCGGTACTGCTGGTACTGGGAACGGTCATTCTGGCCGCTTCCAAACCGGCGGCGTTGGCCTGGCTGCGAGAACTGGAGATCGACCGAACCATCGAGGAATTCGATCTCTGGTTTACACGGCGGATTGAGATCAGCCAGAGACTCCCGGAAATCCTGTTTGAAACCCGCTACGCGGGGATGCTGCGCGCCGCTTTAACCGCCAGTGGATGGTGTGCGGCCAGTTGGATCGCTCTGGGATTGGCAAGCCGTACGAAAAAACGGCTGACCGGCTGGTTGCCCGTTTTGGTATTATCGCTCGATCTTCTGGTTTTCGCCGGACATTTCAGCAAGACCCTGCCGGCCGACCGGTGGCGGGAAACGTATTTTCCCGACACCGAATTGACGCGGTTTTTGCGCGACAACACACAAGAGGGACGCATTCTGTGTCTGGACGACGCCATTGGCTATCCCGCGCTTGAATCGCACCCTGAGTTACGTCCCAACCGGCTTATGCACTACGGGATATCGACCGTGCGGGGATACGATCCCATTATTCTGCGTTCTTTTACCCGTTTCGTGAATCAGACGTACAATCTGGACCCCGATGCGCCTCAGGGGGGCTTGTTATTCCTTCCCACACTTCCATCCCAGGAGGCGCTGGCTACGCTCAACGTTCGTTTGATCGTAACCTGTCAATCGTTGCCGGGAATTTATCGAATCCTCTGGAAAGACGAACAATCGCATTTGACGGTTTATGATAATCCCTATTTCAGGCCCTTCGTTTTCCCGCTGCACGAGCCGGAAAACGCCCGGATTACCCTCCTGGAAAAAAGCGCATCCCGAATTCGTTTCGAAGTGGATTTACCAGCTCCCAACGAGATCGTACTATCTCAAAACGCCTACCGGGGCTGGCGGTTAATCGAAGCGATTCCCGGCGCAGAACTAAGCCGATATAAAGACACGTTCCTGTCCATCCAGGCGCCGCAGGGGCATTATACGATCGCTCTCCAGATGGCGTCTTTTTCTTTATGGCCGCCAACCTCTTTTTCTGTAGGGGGTCTGGTGACGGGGATCAGTTGTGCGATTTGTTTTTACCTTCATCGAAGAAAAAAGCCCCTTATTTAGAATTCCCAGTAAATAACGCAATCGTTAATCCCAGATAATCTTTATGCCAACCCGTATTTAACATTAGAGGTTACATATATATCTTCGTAGCAATTACTCAAAAATACGCAATAGAACGATGCAATAGATTTCAGAAAACCGACACAGTGGCCGACAATTACGATTAAAGTTCTTACTTATTTTGGAATTTCCAATTACAATACATGTGCATTTAGAACGATTCTCACAAATACGTTCCTATTCGAGGTACGACAATGTCAGAAAAGATTGTGTTTTTGAAGACGGAACAGGAATATTAACGCGCATCCTTGAGAGACCCGTTCTAATTATTCCCATGCATTTGTACGAAATTATGATGGGAAACGATGAAGAACCAGGATATTCATCAAGAATTTGAGGAACTCGTATCTTCCAGTGAAGACGCCAAGGAGTTTATCCATTTCGCTCTTTTGGGAAGCATCACTCGAAGAGTCATTCATGAAGCCAACAATCAGTTGACCGGCATTCTCGGTTATTTGACCCTGATTCAAAAATCCTATCCTCTCCCGGAAAATGTAGTTTCATTTCTGAAGCGCACGATTCAATGTTGCGAATCCAGCCATGCGATCAATCAGACATTTTTAGAATTTTACCAGGATAAGGACGCATCTCATTCCCATTCTTCCAGTTTGCTGAGCGAAGTAGCCACATTCTGCGAGAAGATATTCGGTTTTCCTTACACAATCCAAATGAAAGGGCTAACCGAGCTGCCTGCCTTATCGATCCCGGAGCCGGAATTCCGGCTTTTATTACTGTACGTGTTATTGGCGGCGAAAAATGCAATATCCAGTGGAGGGAAGATACGGATTGAAACGGGAATAGAAACCCGTACGAAAAAATCTACAAATCGTTATCTAACCATTGGCGTTTCTGCGCAGCGATCGGCGAGCAATCAATCGGTTCCTTCGGACTATCAAGGAATCCGAACTGAATCTATTCTATTTAATGAATTGATCTTACTTCAGATCAAAGAGATTACCGGCCGTTTTGGAGGAGAATCAATAGCCGAGAATCGCGACAATAGCGATTGGCATTATTCGTTACGGCTTCCATTGCGGAAAACCCGGGATAACCAATCGCACGGATTCGGCCAGGCGGAAAACGGTTCAAAAGCGAAGATAGAGAAACCCTTGCGAATCGTTCACCTGGAAGATCAACCGGTCATATCGGATTTCATTCGTACCCTGTTGAGCGAAGAGGGACATTTCCTGATCACTTATGCGAATGGGACCGAACTGGCGGAGACCTTGAACGGCCTGGATTTTTCAGCAATCGATCTGTTCCTGTTGGATATATGCGTACCCGGCATGAATGGAATCGAAGTGGGTACTCTGATTCGACAGAAGGATCCCGAGGCACGGATCGTGTTTTACAGCGCGCTTCGCAATGAGGATAATATCCTCGAACATTTCGTCATCGACAAGAAAACCCGTTTTTTGCAAAAACCTTTTAAGAAGGAAGAATTATTCACCTTGGTGAAATCGATCATGGACGGGCAAGGAGTCAATTGTGGATAACCAGATATCGTCTCCAGAGACGGTAATGAGTCTTCTTCTGTCGGGAGAGGCGCAGCAGATTTATCACGCCATCCAATACCAAGCCGATCTTTGCTTGGAGACATTACAGAAATCGGAACAGAACAAGGAACTGGATAGCAACAAGGCGCAAACTTTACGACGGCAGATCAAGGATAATCTGGAAGAATCTTCCACATTGCGATTCACTCTGAACACGACCGATAAAAAAATTCAGCAGGAGCAGAACACCAATCCGGTTCTCAAGCAGATCGGGAACATGCTGAAAGAATCGGGAAAAGAAAACACGCTGGAGAATCTTGTGGATTGCCTGGGGGACTTAAAAATCATCGATCCCATCAAATCGCAATCCGATCCATTAACCGTCATCCGATCGCTTGTCTGCGAATCGCTCAGTTACCGCGTCAAAATGGGCTGGTGTTACGATGAAATTCTGGATGCCTACCGGAGCGCACTGGTGGCCAACATGATCAACATCGCCCACCGCCTTACGGAAGTGGCTCTGTTGCTGCAGGACAGCAAGGCCATTCAGGAAGTGCGCCAAATGCTGAAATCGCTAAATCTGGATGTACCGACCAAAGTGAGAATGCCCACTCTTCAGGCATCTCCGGCCGAATTGAAAAAAATCCTCCAAGACGGCATTGCGTCGATGTATAAAACCCACGAAGATATAAAGCGCCTCGACGCGCAACGCAAGGAAATGAGAAAGGCCGTCAAAAGACTGAATGAAAAATTGGGAGAAGATACCGATGCTCCTTCAACGCCTTCCCCGGCCGACAAGATGCCACTCGAGCCGAAAAAAACTCCCGAACCAGGCCGCGGCATGGTTTTCCCCAGTTTGCGGCGTAAAAGCCGTTAGAATACTTGCTGCTATTTTCTTTCTCGTTCTCATTCCGTGGATGGGGAGTACAGAAGCGAACGCCGGCGAACCTTTCTATAAAACGGAACTCATTTTTCCGCTTGAACCGTGGCACAACCACGGCTCGAGTCTGGTGGAATGTCCCGATGGAAGTCTGCTGGCCTGTTGGTTTCATGGTACCGGCGAGCGGACGGCGGACGATGTTTCGATTCAGGGTGCGCGTTTACGGCCCGGCGAATCGGGATGGAGTGCCCGATTCGAGATGGCCGATACGCCCGGGTATCCCGATTGCAATCCCGTTCTGTTCATCGATCCCGAAGGCCGCTTATGGATGTATTGGATTACCGTTCTGGCCAATCTTTGGGAATCATCCCTGCTGAAATACCGAATCTCTTCGAATTACACACAACCCGGCGGGCCGCCCGTCTGGGAATGGCAGGATAACATCCACATCACACCGACCCAGTTTCCCGAAGATCTGAAAGAGGACTGGGCACGTTTCGAACAACAATTCCCCAACTTGATCCCCGATTCCAGCAAATACTTCGAAGAACTGCATGGCGATGAATTCACCGCCTATCACATGCGAAATGTCCACAACAGGCTGCAGCAACGGCTGGGATGGATGACCCGTATTCATCCCCTGCTGTTGCCATCGGGTAAATGGCTATTGCCTCTTTATACCGACGCCTTCAGTATCTCCATCATTGCCATCACGGAGGATGGAGGAAAGACCTGGGAGACCAGCCGCCCGTTAGTGGGATTCGGCAACATTCAGCCCAGCCTCATTCGAAAAAGCGACGGAACCATCGTGGCCATGATGCGGGAAAACGGCCCGCGCCAGCGCATCCGTATCGCATCCTCGAGCGATGAGGGAATGACCTGGAGTGCGGTGACGGAGATGGATTTCCCCAATCCCGGCTCGAGCGTGGAAGCGATCCGGCTGGCGAACGGCCATTGGCTACTAATGTATAACGATACAACCGACGGCCGCCACAGTTTGAATCTGTCCCTTTCCGACGACGAAGGCCAAACCTGGAGATGGAATCGCCACCTGGAACGGATGGAACCCGGTAAAGGTAGTTTTTCCTATCCTTCTCTCATTCAAGCCCGCGACGGGATGATTCATGCCACTTATAGTTACCATTTACCGGAAAAACAGAAATCCATCCGGCATGCGGCCTTCAGTGAAGAATGGATTCAGGCGGGCGATCCGGCGAAATAAACCGGTTTCATAAATCCATCATGCCAAAACCCGATTCGATTTTTAACTTTCAGGGAGTTGCCTGCCCGTATAATTACGTAAAAACCAAACTGGCTCTCGAAGAAATGGCGCTGGGACAAATTTTGGAGGTGATTGTGGACGATGGCGAACCGTCCCGCAACATTTCCCGAAGCGTTACCCAGGACGGCCAGACTGTATTAAACGCCTATACGGATGAAAAAGGCTTGGTTCATATTTTTATTCAGAAGACCGCCGATGGCTGAGAGAATCCGATGTTTGGATTTACCGAAGAACAGATCGAACGATACAGCCGCCAGATCATTCTGCCGAATATCGGAGGGAAAGGGCAGAAAAAATTACTGGCCAGCCGGGTATTGATCGTAGGAGCGGGGGGACTAGGATCGCCGGCGGCGTTTTACCTGGCGGCGGCCGGGATCGGAACGCTGGGATTGGCCGACAGCGATGTCGTGGATCCATCCAATCTGCAGCGCCAGATTCTACATGCCACACCCGACATCGGGATTTCGAAAGCGGTTTCCGCCGCGCGAAAACTGACGGCTCTCAATCCAGACTGCCGCATCATTGAGCACGCGCTGCGGGTGGATTCCACGAATATCCTCG
>CAZFOX010000171.1:0-8806 GCA_964520565.1 uncultured bacterium
GTGCGTGGTGGCCAGCGTATAAGCAACGACGGCGGGGTTATGCGACCGGATTTTTTCCCGGTAATCGCCCTCGTCGATATTGACCACCGAAACCGTATGCCCGGCTTTTTTGAGCATGGCGGAGATATACGACGCGCCTAGCGGTTGATGGCTAAGAATGATATTGTCAAATACAAACGTAACGTGCATTCAAAAAATCCTTTAGGAACAATCGAAGCGTTTTGGGTATTCTATCCGGCAAACCGGATATCGATCAAGAAAATTGATTAATCTCATTCTATTTCTTTTATTTGGATTCAGCATTCCTCTGGGAAGCGTGTATGTGGGGAATGAGCTGACCCGCCTGTTCGGGGCAGAATTCATGCGCGTTCCTCTCTCCTGCCGCGTGGGATTGGGCCTCTCGGTATTGACGTTCATCCTGATCCTGTGCGGCGTATTCCATGTATTTACTCCACCCGTTCTTTTCGGCGTCTGGCTTCTTTGGCTGGCGGCCTCCGTTCCCGGCTTCTTGCAGGTGCGCAAGGAGTCGTTCTTTACCGAAGCCTTTCCGGATGGCGATCCAAGCTGGAATCCACTGTTCCTGCGAATCGGCATTGCTGTTATGCTGGCGATCTGCCTTCTCCACGCCATGACTCCGGAGACGCGCCACGATCCTTACGACTATCACTTAACCATTCCAACGCTTTACCTGGCCTCTGGAAAAATTGTGGAAATTCCATGGCACGTGTTTACGTACATGCCCAAGAACAACGAAATTCTTTACGGAATGGCGCTGGGTGTGGGGAACGATTCGCTGTCCAAGGCCATTCATTTCATGTTCGGCGGGTTGTGCATCCTTTCCATTGCCTCGTTCATCAAACGAATCGCCGGGCATGAAGCTTCCATGCTGGCGGGTCTTTTGATCGTGACGCTTCCGTTGTTTGGATTTCTATCCACATCGTCCTATATCGATCTGGGACGCGCATTTTGGGAACTGTCGGCGCTTTACATGCTCTCGCAGGTCTGGGATGAATCCGATCTCCGCACGAGGCGTTTTTCCCTGGTTCTATCGGGATGGATGGCCGGAATGGCGTTAGGAAGCAAATATGTGGCGTTTCTGGTTTTCTTCATTCCTTATCTGCTGCTGGCGTTCTTGACGTTCTGGAAGAGACTCCGCCCCACCGGCTTACGCCTTCCGGCGTTTTGGATCGCATCGATTGGAATCCCCGTCGCTCCCTGGCTGGTCTATAATTTCCTGTGGACGGGGAATCCTCTCTATCCTCTTCTTCCCTCGATTTTCGGCCTGCATATTCCCCCTGCTGCCGCCGCTTACGATTTCATTCGCAGCCACGCTCCGCAGGCGGCGAACCTGATGTTATCCGCGCTTCCCGGATATTTTTTGAAACGCATCAACGGCCTGCTTCTGGACGGTAACGCCTTGGTACTGATCGGCGTTGTGGCCTGGGCGAGCGTGCGGTGGTGGCGCAATCAATCGGTTGGATTATCACTGGCTTCGAGCACCGTTCGCGGACTGTTGATTTTCACCCTCGTTTCCTCGATTCTGTTCGTGGTGGGTTGCGACAATATGGATGGCCGGTTTTTCTTTTCCACGTTGTCTCTTCTAGCCATTCCAGTAACCTTTTTTCTTTTTGCATTGAGCCATTCGATCCGGCAAACCACTCCCTGGGGCAGGTACGTAATTCCCGGCTTTGCCCTGGTTCTATTCGCCAACGCTGTGACGTACCGGTTTAATCAGATGAACGATTTACAGGAATCGCCTCTGCCTATCCTCTCCGATGCGCAGCGCGACCGCTGGTTGCGCAACCGGTTTCAACATTACAGGGCCGCCGAATGGGCGAATGAGAATCTGCCCCGCAATGCCGTCGTTTTAGGAATGGGGTATCCATTGCGGCTTCCGTATATCGCCAAAATCAAGTATGGATATATCCCGTTTTTGGCCGATCTTCCCCCGAACGCCGCACCGGAGGAATTAGCCGAAACGCTTACGGACAACCATGTTCGCTATATTGTCAAACCCTTCATCGAGACCGATCCCCCCCAGGATTTTTCCCGATTGGAACCGAGATATATGCAATCGATTTTTTCGCATCGCAACATCGAGATTTACGAATTGACCGCCGAGTAATCCCGTGACAACGAATCTCTCATCTCCCCGCCAATGGCTCATTGTGCGGCAAGGCGCCGTGGGCGACACAATTCTCCTGTCGTCTGTCATCCAGGTTATCCGCCAGAACGAACCGGATGCGTGGATCGAGGCGATGGGAGTCCTGGAACGGGTAGAGTTATTGACCGGTGAGGGGATGGCCGATGCGGCGTCTTCTTCCGAACGTCCCGGCATGGAAACTCTCTATGCGGAAGACGCAGATATTCCAGCCTCTTTGATTGAGTACTTTCAACGATTCGACACGATCCTTTTTTATACCGGTGGATCGGTAGAGAGACTGGCAAGGCGTATTCCCATTCGTCCCGGCGCAGTGTTGCGCGTTTATCCCGCGTTGCCATCGCTGCAGGAAGGCCGGCATTGCGTGGAACATTACCTGGGAATTCTACATGGCCTGGCGGCGTGGGATACCGTCCCCATTCCCCGCATTTCTTTGGGTTCTGAGGAATTACAGGAGGCGGAAACGTTTCTTCGATCGCGTGGAATCGACCGTACCCGCGAGTTTGTATTGGTATTGCATCCCGGAGCGGGCAGCGTTTCCAAGCAGGCTCCAGCAGAGCTCTTCGCCCAATTCGCGGCCTTGTTTCATCGAGGGATACAGACGGTCTGTCCGATCATCTGCGGCCCTGCCGACGAACGGGCGGTCTCCACGCTTCAGCCACTGCTACCGAGCGGCTTGAAAACCACCGTTCTCAGTGAAATGCCTTTGCGGAAGTTAGCCGCCATTCTTCGTCTATCCCATCTCACAATCGGGAACGACAGCGGAATCGCGCATCTGGCGGCGGCTGTGGATTGCCCCACCTTGGCAGTGTTCACGCAGAGCGATCCGGCAATCTGGTCGCCGATGGGAAGTCATGTAAAGACGGTGGTGTATGGATTCTGAAAGGTAGACTCGTAATTGGGAAAAGGAATATTATCCGAGATAGGATTACTTTCTCTATTATCATCCACATGAGATATCGACAATCCTGCGAAGATAGTTAAAATAGTATTGGGAGAAAAAACATGGATACCGTTGTGTTACACGCTCATTTTGATGGAGAACGGATTCAATTGAATGAGCCGTATAATATCGAACAGAATACAAAGATTCTTGTTACGATTCTACCTAACGAATCCTGCGATACAGAACAGAAAGACTGGATCAAACTGGCGCTATCTGGGCTTGAAAATGCATATAGTAAAAACGAGCCGGAATACTCGTTCGATATGATCAAAGAGGCTAATCCCAATTATGAAGGAAGGTGATGTTGTATTAACTCCCATTTTCCCATCGGGGGAAAACGTGGTTTCCGGCGTCGTAGACGGCGGTTTGCAGATAATCGATCGCCAGGGGCAGGCAGTAACGGTCGTCGAACCATCCCGGCTGAATCACTTCGTTCCGCACCAGACCGTTGTAATGCCGGACGAGTAGATCCCACTCTTCAAAAACGCGAAATCCGAATGGGTAAAAGTATTGCGTCTTCCGGCTGGTTTTTTGATAATCGTAACACCCGTTCGACTCGATTTTATCGTCTAGAAAACGAAATCCCCGCTGCACAGCTTCGCGAACCGTCCCGTTATGGGTGTGCAGATAGTACTGCCCCAGGCAGGAAAGAGAGATGGTTTGATAGCCGATATCGTATCCGCCGTATTCCGTAAAATAGCCGGAAGGATGTTGTTGCGCGACGATGAACTCGACCCGCTCCTCGGCGGCTTTTTGAAGGGACGGGTCTTCGAGCAATTCACCCGCGATCTGCAACGCCACCGCCGAGGCGGCCATCTGATTCATCACGAGGGGATTATCGCGCACGATCAGCCAGCGGGCGGCTTTCCGCAGGGCGTTTTCAGGAACGGGGCATTGCAAAAGCCGGCAGGTCTCCGCGGCGGCGTATAGAGTGAACGAGGTGACGCAGAACGAACGTTCGTACGGCCAGTATTCATCGAAACTGCCGTCGGGGCGCTGGATCATCGTCCAAAACCGCACGGCCGCCGCCGCCCATTCGTAAATGGCGTGCTGGTGATAAAAGCGGTTCTGCGGGTGATTGTATAGATAGAGCAGCGCCAGAAAATGACCGGCTTCCTGGAAGCGGGCGTTGACGAAATCCGTTTGCCGGTAGTGCCAGAAATAACGGTCGAAACATCCATATGTCTTGGATAACTCGTTCCGGTCGCCCAAGCCGAGAATCCGGCAGGCCTGGCTTAAGGCGGCGTCTCCATACGGTTGGCAGGATATCGAAGAGGGTGAATTCATGGATGATTCCTATCGGTTCCGTTAATCAATTGTCGGTGCCGGATCGCCCAGTGGACGATTCGATAAACCTTCTGCATTGTGCATCCGAATCTGCGGCCGGTAAACCAGCGTCCAATAGACCATCCGTATTAATGTATTCTGGATACCTATCCATTCCTTCCTTCGCACCCCTTTGCCCGTCGAAAGATGAATCACCAGGGTTACGTCGTTTTCCGGGAAGGTATCTTCGTGCAGTGTTTTTTTCAGGCGGGTGGAATAGAGACCGGAGAACTGCATGTACGAACGGCAGCCGCGCTTCCGAATCCAGTCTCGAAGCATACATTGCCGTTCGAGCATGGTATGCGATTCCCTGGGCAGCGAATCGAGATGTTCGGGTAACACACCGGATTCCAGGCATTGTTTTTTGATGAAATAATTCAGGGTGACGGGCGCTTCCACATTCCGGTACTTTTCGGGAACGCCTTCCATGATGAGAATCGCTTTGGCATGCCCCTCCCGATAAAGTTCGATGGCGCGATCCAGATTACCGCCCAAGCCATCCGCCAGAACCACATCGGCATCCTGCATCGGCGTTTCGTAGATCAGAATCCATCCCAGCAGCCAGTCCAATGGCCCTAAAAAGAGAAAACCCAGAAACAGGACTGGTATCGCCAGGACGATTCCCCATCGCCAAAACCGCTTTTTCTTACTTTCCGATTCGGATCCAGTTCTCACCGGCGGCAAGAGCACCCGTTGCTTGGGTAACCGCTCAAAATAGGATCCAAAGAAAGAGGATTTCATAGCTAAATACCAGGGCGATTCTCCACCCGTTTGCGATAAGGCTTATTCTTCCAGGAACAAACGGCTGGGAATACGGCTCCCTTTCTCGAACCGGTAAATTTCGAGTGTGTCGAGAATAAGAGAATTCTGTTGGACTGTAGCGACGCCCGCCAGTTGAATCAACGGGATGACCTGGCTGCCGGGGGGATCGTAGAACAACGATACCCAGCGATAAACGCCGGGAGCGGAGGAATCGTCCGCTGCACTCATGGCGATATTCGTAGCGATGGAGCCATCCAGCGAGGCATCCACCGCTCCCAGGGCCACTGCACCGCCGGACTTTTGAATCCGTGCGCGGATCAAAACTATTCCGTCCCCGACCGGGATTTCGGGAAACAACAGCATCTCCACTTCACCCGCTCCAGCCGTTAGAATTGCGCCGCGTCCATCGCTGAAATCGCCGGGCCGGGTAGAAATCTTTTCAAGCGCAACCTGGCCGGGTGGAGCATTCAGATAACCGCCGGGTTGCTCGATGAATTCCTCACGATCTGCGAGTGGATACACTTTGTATGGAAGAGGAGGAAATGAATATGTAGCGGTCTGCGGGGCGATGGGAAGGAAAAGAGTGGAATCCAGATTTCCCTCCGGGGGCAATTCGTATATTTCCACCGTATCGAGATAGACCGATACGGTTTGCGATTCACTGGAGTTCGATACTTGAAAGAGAGGATAAAACGATCCACACGGAGGATTATAGATCAGGTTCATCCAGCGATAGCGGTTGCGGAATTCGCCGCTGTCGGCGGGAATGTTCGTGGCGATGGAGCCATCCAGCCCTCCATCCAGCGCCGCCAGAGCGACGGAAGCGCCCGCCCCGCTGGAACCCACCTGCGCGCGCAGCAGAATCGTTTCGCCGCCGGTTTCAATCCGAGGGAATTGAATGAGAATTGTTTCGCCGGGTGCGGCGGTCAGGGTGACGCCCTTCCCATCGGTGATCTCGTAGATATTGCCAGGAATCGAACCGGTGGCGGCCGTACCGGATGGCCGGTTTTCAAATCCTCCGGGGATGGTTATGAACTCTTCCGGAGATTGGATGGTAAACACAGGGTCGGGTTTTATCGAAATGAGTGCGTGAGGACTACCGGCGATATGCAACGTATAGGCCGCGTTTTCTCCCCGCAATTCGTAGACCTGGAGATAATACGTTCCGGCAATCGCAGGAGAGAAATACATCTTGAAATTATTC
Source organism: uncultured bacterium (assembly GCA_964520565.1). Lineage (GTDB taxonomy): Bacteria > Hinthialibacterota > Hinthialibacteria > Hinthialibacterales > Hinthialibacteraceae > CAZFOX01. Next base: position 6,400 of record CAZFOX010000171.1, read on the forward strand.
TGCGCGCCGCCGTTATCTTGTTCGGCGGCCAAAGTCAAACCGTCCGAATTAAACAAGCGCGCCGCCGTATCGGATCCACCCGTCGTATACATCTGATAATCCGCTCCTACCGCCAGATTCAAGGCGTACCAATCCGACGAATCTGTAGCGGACAATGTATGAGGGCCATGCTGGATGTCGATGGATTGAATCGTTCCCAAAAGAGATGCGCCCTGTACAGAATCATCGGCAGGATCCCATTCATCCATTCCGGACGGCGTAGACGTGGAAGCGGCATAATGCAGGGTATAGGAACCCTGGCTTCCGCGATCGAACATACGCACTAACAAATAATAAGTCCCGTTCGTCAGAGGTGTGAAATAAAGACGGAAGTTGTAATCCGTCCCGCCCTCGTCTTCCTGCGTTACGGGGGTGGTTCCATCGTCCCGGTAGAGTTCACCCACGGTATCCGAAGGGCCGGACGTCCAAAATTCGTACGATTTCCCCGCCAGGAGAGAAAAGGCAAACCAATCGTACCGGTCGCTGGTGGATAGCGAGTGGGGGCCGTGAGTCTGAACAGTTGTGGACGGTTCGTTGAGAAAGGATGCTTTTTGAAAATCGTCGTCCGCCGGATCCCAGGTATCGCGTTGAATCGGCGTGGAGTTTTCGAGTAAGACATAGGCCAGTTGATACGCTGCGTCCCGATCCTGAAACGACCGGACGCGTAGGAAATATTTCCCGGAAGATTGAGGCGAGAACGTCAGCGAGAAGTTATTTTCCCCGCCGCTGTTGTCGTCGCCACCCAGAAAGGTTTGCCCATCTGCCGCGAATAAATCCGCCAGCGTATCGGAACCGCCTGTCGAATAAAAACGGTATTGCGCGCCAGCGGATAACGTGAAGAGAAACCAGTCGAAGCGGTCGGACGGGCTTAAGGTATGCGGGCCATGCATTTGTTCCCGCAGGGTTGGACTCCCCAGATCGGTTCCCCCATCGGAGATATCGTCGGCGGGGTCCCAGGCATCTCCGGCGGGCAGAGGCGGAACGCCGCTTTGCACCTGAAGGGTATAGGAACCAATAATGCCTTCTTCGAACATGCGCACTCGCAAGAGAAACGATCCGCTTTGAGGTGCCGTATATACGATCCGGAAATTCTCACCATTCTCGCTATCGTCGCCCATTGCAACTCGCACGAATCCCTCTTCCCGGTACAGTTCGGCCACAACGTCGGAATCGCCGATGGATTGAAACGCATAGGTTTCTCCCTGCACGAGGGCAAAGATAAACCAATCTTCTCCATCGCTTCCGGAGAGGGAATGGGGGCCATGCTCCAATCCGCCCCGCGGCGGCGTATCGAGCAGTGTCGCGCCAGACGGAGAATCGTCCATAGGATCCCAGGAATCGGGTGGAACGCTGACGCCTTTCCGGATCAGGTAATGGAGGGTATAGGAACCCGATTGTTCCAAAGAATAGAGCCGTACGCGCAGATAATAGATGCCTGCCTGCGCGGATTGATACCGGAGGCGGAAGTTGATCTGCGCTCCGCTATCGTCGTCGGAGGCCAGAATCGTGCGGCCATCGGACGCGAATAACTCCGCCGCTGTATCCGAATCACCGGTGGCGAAGAATTCATACGTGACATCCGGTTCCATCAGGACTCGAAACCAGTCGTACGGATCGTTGGGGGATAAGGTATGTGGCCCGTGGCTGGCCCGATCCAGGGTGGGAATGGAAAGAGGCGTTGCATTTTCATAGCGGTCGTCGCCGGGATCCCAGCCGTCTCCGGTTCCCAGTGGCCAGGAAGAGAGCGGCGCGATTGTGAAAAAAACAATAACCCAAACCGGCAGGTTTTTCATGGCATCTCATCCCTCGATATGAATGGTGATTGCTCGGTAGTTCGAAGAAGAGAATCAGCACTGGATTCAATAAAAAACCGCTTGAAATTGGCAAATATTCGCCCGGCCTCGGGTGTGTCGCGCAACTCGTTCAGGATCGGGACGATGTCGTACCCTTGCTCCATCAGTTCGGTTTTCCAAGGAGAGAGAAGATACCGCACGTGACCGGGAGTAAATTCAGGATGGAATTGGATCGTGCGGATTCGCTCGCCGATCCGATAGGATTGATGCGTGCATAACGCACTGGCGGCCAGCGGCTCGGCGCCGTGCGGAAGTTCCACCACGGCATCCTGATGAGTCTGCACCGCAGAAAAAACAGCGGGTAATCCTTCGAATAGACGATCGCTTCGTCCCTGCTCCGTCAGTTCAATCAACCGGGTTCCCAATTCCCATCCCTTGGGATTGCGTTCGACTCGGCCGCCTAGAACCCGGGCAATCAATTGATGTCCGAAACAAACGCCCAACAGGGGAACGTTGTTATCGATCCAACGCAATACCTGCGTTTCCAACCGGCGAATCCAGGACTCTTCATCGTA
>CAZFOX010000172.1:0-8806 GCA_964520565.1 uncultured bacterium
CACATTCGCATCCAACTGAACTACCCGGATGCGAATTGATAATTATAAGAACGTGGGGGGCTTCTGTGAGAGCAGAAGCCCCCCGCAAAAACCAATCGCCAGATTCAACTGAAGACATAGAACGTAACAACTTTCGTTCTATTGAATCCGGTCGAAGTTTGTGAGTGGATGATTTACTGACACAACAAATTATGGGTTTATATAGGTAGGCGAGAGTTTTCATCCCACACACCGGGCATGGTAACTCCCGCTTGTTTTCCATATAATAATCGTAAGTTCGGTTAATAAGATGACAGTTTCAAAGGAACGATTCGAGATCATGATACGATTGATAAAACAGGCTTCTTATATTGGATTTATGAGTGGATTTATGTACCTCTTATCCACTCTCGCAACCGAGGCACAGGAAATGGCGGTTCTGTCCATGCCCGCCGAAACGGTCGCCAATCCCGGTCAAGAGGTATGGATCGAAATTCGTATCCAAGGCGCCGTAGGATTATTGGGTTTTAGTATCGTGATCGACCTGCCGAATACCTCTCCCGATTATCCATTAGAATACGTGACGAATAGTTCCTCTGTCGCAGGGACTTTATGTTCGGGCTGGATGACAGTCGAAAACGATTCGTCGAAAAAAACCGGCGATCGACTCTCCGAAGCGGTATTAATCAATGGAGCGGGTTATTTGCCCATCGATGGCAGCGGAATCATCGCAAAATTTAATTACGTATCAAATCAAATGCGACCGATCAAGTGGTTCCTCTACGATTCAAGATCACCGGTTCGAAAACAACCCAGATCAACGATGGTCATATTCCTGTGACTCTGCAGAACGGTCTTGTTTGGATCACCAGCAGCGTAATTACTCCTACACCGTCGCCCGAGCATACATCAACACCGTCTCCATCTCCATCACCAAGTCCCTCATCGACTCCGACCGGAACGCCCAGCAAGACCCCGTCTCCCTCGCCATCCATGACTCCTGCAGTATCTCCATCCCCAACGCAGATTGTATCGACGCCCACGCCCGGTTTCCCTCCCGGGAAAGCGGTCATTGTGACAGACGATCTTGTTAAATGGGAAGATTTGAGTGGCGGCCAGGATTACGATACAGCAACCGACCGTTGCCTGGTTGTTCGATGGAACTTTGCTCAAGTTCTGATCAATCCTCAAACGATTCTGGACATTCACATTTATGTCAAACGCGATAACCAGAATTTCAGTTACCTGGGCAGAACCGCCGATGGTTCTGCCATGGCGTTTGAATGGCGCAAAGACGCTCCACGCATTGCTCCTCCGTATTCGAGCGGTCCCGCATTCAATCATGACTACGTATTTCAAGTTTTCTTTTTAACGCTTTCAGGATTTCCCTTTTACTTCGGACCCTACGAGAATTCCGGGCCGGTGGAATATTTGCAGGGCAGCGATCCGACTCCAACTCCAACTTTTACGCCGACTGTAAATCCTACCGCGACTCCCACATCCACACCATCGTTTCCAACGGGAGTAGCTTTAATTGTTACAGATGATCTCTTGTCAATGACCGATTTGAGCGGTAGCCAGGATTACGATTCACCTAATAATAGAGCCTTGGCGTTACGATGGGATTACGAACAGTTGGGGCTCGATCCAACAGCGATATCGGATACTCATATTTATGTGCGAGTCAATCAAACCGGTTTGTATTCATACCTGGGCCGAACGGCCAAAGGAACATCCACCTATTTTCAATGGAAACAAGGAGAATCCCATTTGTCTCCCTCGTTTCGGCATGGGCCGGTGTTCGACCGGATCTACGAGTTTAGAATCTATTATCTAACGCAGTCGGGATCACCTATCTTTTACGGCCCTTACGAACCACGTGGAGCGGTTCAGTTCCTGCAAGGAATCGATCCGACGCCAACGCCGATTGGGTATACACCGGTTCCCACCTATACGCCGACGATAACTCCCACTCCACGCCCGACGACGGGGATGGAAATTTACATCACCGGACACGTACGTGAACTAATTGGAGGGCAGCCGATTTCGGGAGCGAGAGTGGCGGCTGGAGAAGAGACCGTTTACAGTGGATGGAACGGCGAATATCAGTTAATTCTGCCCAAAACGGGGGTTTATACGATACGCGCGCAAGCGGCGGGATTCAACGATTTTTCGGTGACGCGGATGTTTGTGAAATCGCAAACCATGAATATTCGCCTGCTACCGGCTCCACCTACGCCTACACCAACACCCACGCCGGACGTTTCCCTTCTAACCATTTATGGTTTCGTTTACGACAGTGTTCATTACACCCTAGTACCCAATGCAACGATTCAAGTCGGGACGGAAACCACCGCAACCAACGGCGTTGGATTTTATTTCCTCGATAACATTGCGCCGGGACTCTACACGATCCAAGTGACGGCACCTCAATACCGAGAATACCAAATCGAATTTTACATCGATGGCGATCTGGAATTGAATGTCCCGTTATTGCATCAATGAAGGTATGGGATTTGGAATAAGCAATCGCCCCTGAAAACAGCAATGGGATCAATGATAGATGGATAGAAAGGGGAAAGTTAGATATCCAAATTTATAAGAAAAGAGAAGAAATACAGTGCTTGTTATGCAGCCAACAACTTCCATTCCCAAGGAAGCCTTCGTGAAATGATTCTTGCGACGGAAAACTACTTTTTCAGAGGCGACCAATTGATATTCCACAATGCTCTTTACTCATATTACAAGGAATATCCTTATACAATGTTATCAAAAAAACCGAAAGATTTTTATACTCTTCCCTTTTACCACCCCCCAGTGAGAGTATGGATTTCAACGGATCGTACTGGCAGGCTTCCTACACACCCCGTCAATATTATTATTCCCTGTTGAATTCCCCTACTTTGAAAGAAAAACTTCTGCCTGACGCTCCGCCAGCAAGCAACCAGTACGCCTTGCCCTCCGATCCCATCGACCGATTCTTCCAAAGCAAAACCCTGTTCCATAGCCGCTGCGTGGAGGACATCGTGGGGCTTATCAACGAGCGAGAGTCTATCCGGTACTCGTTGTTCAATAAGATCGATTACGAATACTGCGGCCTTAAGACCCGCCTGCACGAGATCGAGCGATTCTATGTGGGACGTAATCCAAGCGTCGACAAAATCCGCACCACCATCTTCCACGAACTCGGCGCACTGGAGAAAGAAAAACGCATGGAGGAAGTCGCCTGCTAGCGGGACATCGTGAGGCTCAAAACCGAACTACGGGAAGTCCTCGGCGAACTCGACCGGGAAAAACGCCGCTACGACCTCTTAAAATGAACGTACAAGAACTCTGCCGCAAACTGAAGCCGGTCATCGGCGACAAAGCCGAACGATACTGGCTCGCCTACCTGGCGGAAGACTACAAAGGCAAGCAAGACATCGAAGCCGCCCTCAACCTGATCGCCAACCGCTGCCTCGGCTCCGCCGTAACCAACCTGGACACGCCCCTCTCCGCTCCCTCCTCCAATACAGTTCAAGGAGAATATCCGCTGGGACACGTCGTTTACTCCAACAAAATCCTCCATCCCTTCGGTATTCGCGAAGAAGAGTGGATCCAGCACTGCGCCATCTTCGGGAGATCCGGAGCCGGCAAAACCAACACGGTCTTCGTCCTGTTGGAAAAATTCTTGAACCGCCAAAAGCCCTTCCTCATCTTCGACTGGAAGCGTAACTACCGCGATATCCTGTCTGTCCGCAACGAAGAAATCCGGGTCTACACCGCCGGACGGGACGCCGTTCCCTTCACCTTCAATCCGTTAATTCCACCCCAGGGAACCGACGCCGCCACCTGGCTCAAAAAATTGATCGAGATCATCGCCCATTCTTACTACCTGGGCGAAGGCGTCATGTTCCTGCTGCAAGAAGCCCTGGACGCGGTCTACAAAGCCTTCAAGGTGTACTCGGGCCAACCCGGCAAATACCCGACTTTCAAAGACATCCTGGACTGGCTGGAAAAGTACCCTGCCAAAGGGCGCAAAGCCCTGTGGATGGACTCCGCCCTGCGTGGAGTCAAATCCATCTGCTTCGGCCACATGGGAAACGTCGTCAATACCGCCGTACAACCCAATATCGCCGACCTGTTGAAGCGCAATGTCATCATGGAACTCGACGCCCTCACCAACGCCGACAAGACCTTCATCATCGAATCCCTGCTCCTCTGGATCCATCACTACCGATTGGCCCAGCCGCAGCGCGAAACCTTCAAGCACGTCATGATCATCGAAGAAGCCCACCATATCCTTCTCAAACGCACCGGCGGGCAGGGCGGCGAAGCCATTACCGATACTATCCTACGTGAAATCCGCGAACTCGGCGAAGCCATCGTTCTGGTGGATCAACACCCCAGCCTGATCTCCATCCCTGCCCTTGGAAACACCTACATCACCATCGTTATGAACCTCAAGCACCGCGCCGATGTCAACGCCATCGCCGCCGCCATGCTCATGGATGACGAGGAGCGGGAAATCTTCGGGAGGCTCCCCATCGGCGAAGCCATCGTCAAACTGCAAGGCCGCTGGCTGGAGCCTTTTCAGGTCAAAATCCCCCACCGCAGCATCCCCAAAGGAGCCATCGGCGACGCCGAACTCATCCAAATCATGACTCGCCGAAACCTGATTAAGCCCTACGAATGGCAACCGGAGCGAAAGGAAACGCCGGAACCAGTACGGCTGGGAGAATCGGAAACCGTGTTTCTGCTAAACGTGGTCAACCATCCCTATCACGGAACCGTTGAACGCTACCGCAGCCTCGGCCTCAGCCGCCGCAAGGGCAACGCCATCCGGCAGGGACTGATCGACAAAGGCTTGCTCAAAATCGTGGATATCCCCACCCAAAGCGGCAAAATCGTCCTCGCCGAGTTATCCGAGAAAGCGAGAAAGCACCTCGGCTCTCTCGGCCATAAGATACCCGAACGTTCCCGCTGGGGCGGACTCGAACACGAATACTGGAAACACAAAGCCGCCGAACGGCTCCAAAACGAAGGCTGGCAAGTCACGCTGGAGGATCACGAGGAAGGCTACACTGACCTTATCGCGGCCAAAGGCGAAGAGCGCATCGCGGTCGAGATCGAAACCGGAAAGTCGAACTGGCAAAACAACATCCAGAAGAACCGGCAACGAGGCTTCCAAAACATCCTCATCCTCGCCACCAACGCCGAGGCTCATCAAAAAATCATCCAAGTAATCAAAGAACAACCGCCGGGAGTGAACCTGTATGTAAAACCAGCCCAAGAATTCGTGGAAAAACGCTGAACCTAGTGAAAACGGCTGCAAAAGCCAAACCAGCGATAAATATCACCCATTACACTAATCCCAGGTCTATTCAGGTAGATTAATCCATCTTCTCTATCTTTTATCCTCTTCCATTCCCGCATAGAAGAATCATGGAATCTCTTCATGAAAAAAACGTCATGAATCCATTCCATGATTCTTCAGAAAAACAAATACAAAAACCTTATTTCAAGGCTTTCCTTGAAGCCATTCTTCCCGCGAAATATCGGCTTGTTTGAGCAGGCGCGCAAGTAAATCCACGCTGATAATGGATTTGTGCGGATTGGGGATGGTAAGGCGAATCGAACCTCGAATCATATAGTGATGCTTCCCACCGCTAAAAGTGCCCTCAAAACCAAAACGCCGGAGGCCGTGAATCAGCTCCTGCCAGGATACAGGCGCGAGTCGAGCCATTAGACGCTCATTTCCTGCGGTTCTCGAATCTCGCAAGAGCCCAAGCGGGGAATAGGAAGCCCTTTTTTAACGCTGAGCAAAATCCATCCCTCCACCACTTCTTTCAAATTCTCCCGGCACTCTTCCAAGCTTTTCCCCGACGCCCACACTCCTTGCATCTCCACAATCTCTCCATAAAACGGCTCATCATCTTCGATCAGCTCGTACTTGGCGCGATGTAAAGCTTCCTGAATGTATTCTGAAATCATGTGTTTCACTCCCGTTTGGGTGATTCCTATGAAGTAGTATACAACCGTTACTTTTATATAGTAGAGAAAGATTCCGTTACTGCATGGAATCCGAACTTCTCAAAAATAAAAACCGGCGTCTCTCGGACTGGCTGGAAGACCAGCTCAAAGAAATCAACCAGAAAGTCGATCACATCATCTTCCGCCTACGGTACGAGGACCCGCGCATCTGGACGCCGCCCCGGAAAAAGACTGATCGTGAAGACTATACAAGATAACGGAAAGCATCCCGGTCCTTCTGCTCCTGCCGCGCATCCCGGCGCTCCCTAAAACGATCGTAAAGCTCGGCCAGCTTCTCCAAAGACCGGGCAAAGCGGTTGGAAAACACCCATCCCTCCCGATAGCCGCACCGCTTGTTGAAGCGGGAAACGTGATCGATGATCCCCAAGCGGCGCAGCTTGGAGCGCACCGTTTCCAGGATTCGCTCTGAAAAATCGTATTTCTCGGCCAACGGCGCCAAGGTCGAAAGGAAACCATCCTTGGCGTACTTGAGTTCAATGAAGACGGCCAGAAACACCCGCTGATGGTTCCGGTTCCGGGGAAATAACACGTGCGCGAATTCATCCAAGCCCTCCATGCGGGCAATGCGGTTATGGTTCAATTCGATCTTGGTACACGGCATTTTTTACACCCCACTCTTTTAGTTCAAAACAAGCGATCTCTTGAGCAAACCATGAATCCTCCCTTGTTAAAATTCCATGCCCTTTATAGTGCCTAACTTCATCCAATCTGTGTCCTACCGAAAACCGCGCGAAACCGGGCGGTTCCATCTCCGCTATGCCCATTCCTGGGCCAATCAATCCTTGGAAAGGGGGATTCTATTAGGCGATAGTAGCCCGCAACCAGCTGCTTTTAGGAGGGCGAAAACCTTTACAATTGACCTGACGTTGATTCCACCGGCTGAACACCGGGTTGTCGTCGAGGAATCTCGATTTGACCCATCTTTCGAGCTTTCTGCCGCCACTCAAACCGCTGCCGGGCAATCGCCATCGCCTGAAGCCGCAATTCCGGCCCGAAATACGACTCAATCGACAGGATCGACAGATACGCATTCACATACATATCGTTGAAAATTCGCTGAAATCGCCACCTCACGCCCTGACGGGACATCCCGAAAACGGTTTCGATCCGATCCCCATAATTCCGCCGGAGCACCAGCCGCCTATATCCATCCTCGGCCAACTCGATCTGCAGCGCCTTCTCCTCCATCAGCGGACACAACCGCTCCAGGAACTCCTTATCCTTCTGCGTGAGCTTCATGCCGCCTCACCAGGATATCCTCGCCCCGCTGCACAAGATCCACCTCCCGAGCATGCTCCATGTAAATCAGGGTAATAAAGCGACGGGCGCGATCCTTCCGGAAATCCCGGCACAGCGGCCGAAACGCCGAAAACCTCACGTTGCTGGAAATCAGCAGATCCAGCATGGCTTGGCGGTAGTGCTCCATCACAAACGGATCCTCCTCGGCGCAAAGCCTCGAGAATTCGGGACGCACCGAACCGACGAACTCATTCAAGGCTCGGTCCAACTCCAAAAACCCGTCCGACAAATCCGAGCTGTCCAGCTCCAGCGGCAGCGAACGCGTATTAGCCAGAAGAACTCGCAGTTCCTCCCGCTTACGCTCTCTCCGCTCCCGCGACTCCCGCATCATCTCCTTAAAGTACAGGCAATCAAACACCCGCTCGTCAAACAGGAACAGCGACTGCACCGGCTTGCCGCAACGCCGGCAAGCGTAATGAAACACCTTCTTCACCAGCGGCGCATCGCAGCACGAGCTGCGCTGAAACTCGACTGTGGGATCCAGCGTAGCGCCGCAGGCGCAACTCGCCCGGCTCGGTCCCGAAGCGCCGAGCTTCCCCCCGCACTTCGGGCATGGTTGCAAGGAATACAACACCTCAAAGTAGAACGCCATGGCCAACTCCTTATAAGCTTGTACACGCACGGCTACGTCATTTGCCGCTTGTATCAGCGGCAGCCGGAACGTATCCGAAGGAAATACGTCTTCCTCCATGCCGATCACCAGAATTTCCCTCCCAACACCTCGTTCACCACCCGTTCCGATAAGGAGGAAGAAATCTGCCTCGTCTTGCCGAAACGCCCCATAGAGACCACGCGGGCATTGATCAGCCCGTACAAATCCAAAAAACTGATCAGGGTAGAAAACCGGCGCTGGGTCAGGGGCCGAATCCGGTATTTATCGCACAAAGACAAGTAAAACTCGTACACCTGGCCGGTATTCAAGCGCTTTCCCTCCTTCACCAGGCCCGCATAACAGGCTTCCAGGCTGATCTTCTGATGCGAGGCCAGGGATTTGATCATCTCACAGGTCTTGTCCACTTCCAGCAACTGATCTGCCGCATCCACCTCCTCCACCCCCAAAAAGCCCGAGTTTTCCTCCGCGTACCGCACCGATTTCACCAGCAGCTCGACCGCCTTGCGCGCATCGCCGTTCTCCCGCGAAGCGTAGGCGGCGATCTTCTTGATGGCGGCTTCATCCACCTTGCTCCGATCCAGCGCCTTCTCCACCCGCAGATTCAATAGCTCCACCAGGTCCAAGGCGTCGTAAGGTTCAAAGATCAAGTCGGTCTTTTTCAAAACCGATAGAATGCGGGGATCGATGGTTCGCTCCCACTCCACCCGGTTGGTCAGAAAGATGTAGAACAGCTGGGCTTCCACCTTGAACGGCAGGGTTTTCGCCAGGAAGGTGTAGAAACTGTCCCCATCCGACACGATATTATCCACCTCATCCACCACAATGCCGACCACGCCTTGGTGGCGGCGGAGCGCCTCCATCACCAGGGTCTGCATGTGGTTC
>CAZFOX010000173.1:0-8793 GCA_964520565.1 uncultured bacterium
TTTTAGAACCGGTCGATCGGTTTCGTGGCACGGTAGCCGACCCTGCCGGCCTGGTGGGCGCGGTGGTCTACCCTCATTCGTTGGGGCTGTTAAAGCCGCCCAGCCAATGGAACGCCGATCTGGTTGTGGGCGATCTGCAATCGCTGGGAATACCGTTGCAATTCGGCGGCCCTTACGCCGGCTTTATCGCTTGCCACCAGAAAGATATCCGGCAGTTGCCAGGCCGGTTGGTCGGCAGAACGAAAGACACCGAAGGCAAAACCGGTTACGTTCTCACCCTGCAAACCCGAGAACAGCATATCCGCCGCGCCAAAGCCACGTCCAATATCTGTACGAACCAGGCTTTGTGCGCTTTGATGGCAACCGTTTATATGTCACTGATGGGATCTAAAGGTCTGCGCCAGGCAGCGGAAGGTAGCGTGCGAAACGCGCATAGGCTGCAAGAGCGGTTGTGCGCTCTGGACGGCGTCGAGTTGGCGTATAAACGTCCCTTCTTTAATGAATTTCTGATACACCTGCCTCTGCCCGTAGATTCATTCATCGATACGGCGCGTGAGATGGGATTGTTGCCCGGTATTCGCATCGATTCCGGCAATGGGCTGAAAAAAGAAGCATTACTAGTCTGCGCGACAGAGACAACGCGAGACGAAGATATGGATTATTTCGTGGATGTATTAACGCGGATTTTAGAATAGTTTTTCGCATCGATTTATTCCCAACGATAGTGAATCGTCGAATAGGGCATATCACCCGGCAGCGGAAATCCGATGCGAATGGATAGTAAATCGTTTATTGAAAGAATATGAGGAATATACGACATGCCGATGGATGCTGTGGAACCGACGATATTCGAACTGGATCATGCAGGCGAGGGAAGAGGGTGGTTTCCTCGAAGGGAAGAGGAAAGACCGATAGAGGCTTGGTTGCCCCGTGAGGAAATGCGGAGCGAGCCGTTGAATTTTCCCGACCTCAGCGAACCGGAAGTCGTGCGGCATTTTACCCGTCTGTCGCGGCGAAATTTCTGCATCGATAGCGGATTCTATCCGCTCGGTTCCTGCACCATGAAATACAATCCGAAAGTCAACGATGTATTAGCCAATCTGCCTGGATTTACACAACTGCATCCCGAATCGGGAGAAGAAGCGTCCCAGGGAACGTTGCGTATCCTATACGAAATGCAGGACTATCTCGGGGCGTTGACCGGTATGGCGGGAGTAACCCTGAATCCCTGCGCTGGAGCGCACGGTGAGCTATGCGGCATGATGATGGTGCATGCCTACCATCAAGATCGGGGAGAGAAACGGTCGGTAGTCTTAACGCCCGATTCGGCCCACGGAACCAACCCCGCCTCGGCGGCCATGGTGGGATACAAGACGATCGAACTGAAATCAGGAAAAGACGGTTGCGTGGATATCGAGGAATTGAAGCGACACCTCAACGAAGACGTGGCCGCCTTGATGCTGACCAATCCCAACACTTTGGGGCTGTTCGAAAAGCAGATTCTCGAGATCGAAAAGCTGGTGCACGACGCCGGGGCGCTGCTTTATTACGACGGCGCCAATCTGAACGCCATCGCCGGGATCGCTCGCCCGGGCGACATGGGTTTCAACGTGGTGCATATCAATCTGCACAAAACCTTTTCCACCCCTCATGGCGGTGGAGGCCCGGGGAGCGGGCCGGTCGGCGTTTGCGAAAAATTGAAGCCGTTTCTCCCGGTTCCATTAATCCAAAAAATGGACGGCTCCTACACCATCGTGCGGGAGTCCTCTAAAAGCATCGGGCAACTTTCCACCTACTTTGGCAATGTGGGAATCGTTCTACGGGCGTATGTCTACCTGCGAATGCATGGCTTGGAGGGAATTCGCCGGAACAGTACTCATGCCGTGCTCAACGCCCGCTACCTGCAAAACAAGCTCAAGGATTTGATCCCGGTGGCTGTGGAAGGCGACTGCATGCATGAGTTCCTGCTAACCCTGAAGGATCACGAACGATTCGGCGATTTCAACGCGATGGTGCTGGCGAAAAACCTGATCGACCGGGGATTTCACGCGCCCACTGTCTACTTCCCGCTGATCGTCAAAGAGGCGCTGATGATCGAACCGACGGAAACCGAGTCCAAACGAACCCTGGACGAATTCGCCGATACGATTGCCGCCATTTTGGAAGAATACAAAGCCAATCCGGATCGAGTCCTGCACGCTCCCCATGACACACCCGTCAAGAAACTGGACGAAGTAACGGCGGCACGGAATCCGGATTTGAAGTTTGGATGAAAAACGGATGGGTGGAGTTAGAACTTTGTTCTAGTCGCCCTGGCCGGATCCGCCTATCGGTTCCGGTTCAGAAGAGGAATCAACGCCTGATAGATTTTTACCTGCAAATCTTCATCGGAAGTACGCGCTTCGATGAGTTCCCGGATGCGGTTTTTGCGCATGTGGACGAACTGTTCGTAGACCATATAAACGCGATGGCACTCTTCCTCCTCCAGCGGAAAGCTAACCAACCCGCGAACGCCGCGGACTTGGCGATCAGAACGACCTATCTGTCCTGCGCGGGAATCTTGGTCTCCACGACTCCAATCGTCTTATCCCCTTTACAACTATTTCTTATTGATTGAATAATAAAGAAAAGGATATCTGAATTCATGCAGAAAAACATTCTTTTTCTCTTGTTTTTACTATTTCCCTTTCTTTCTAACGCCGATTTTACCACTCCGCCTCTCAAAGTATGCCTGGTCTCCGGATCGGAGGAATACGATTCCGATACGTCGCTCGCAGCGTATAAGGACTATCTCGAATCGCGCTATAACGTGACGTGCACTCTCCTGAAGGCCATCGGCTTTGAAGAGTTGCCGGGATTGGAGGCGTTAGAGGAGTGCGACACCGCTCTGTTCTTTACCCGGCGCTTGCGGATCGACGGCGAGGCGTTGGAGCGAGTAAAGAAATACTGTCTGTCGGGCAGGCCAGTGGTGGCTGTGCGAACCGCCAGCCACGGTTTTCAAAACTGGCTGGATATGGACAAGTCGGTTCTCGGCGGCAACTACCACGGTCATTTCGGAAGTGGGCCGACACAAAAGGCTATCGTCGTGGAAGGGGCGAAGAATCATCCCGTGCTGAACGGCGTAAGTGAAATCCGTTCTCGATACAGCCTCTATCAAACCGGCCCGGTCGCCGCCGACGCCGCCGTCTTGATGACCGCCTCGACACCCGATCATCCCGAACCACAGCCATCCGCCTGGGTACGCGAGGCGAATGGCGGGCGGGTGTTTTACACGGCTCTCGGCGGGGTGGAGGATTTCGAGAACGCCGCGTTTCAACGTCTGGTCGCCCAAGCATTGTTTTGGACGGCGCGGCGCGAAGTCGAGGCGCGTGAACTGGACGTCCCTCCCCCAAGAATTCGGCCAGAGGGGACTCTGCATTTGAAATTACGTAGCCGCGTTCAACCTTTCAAAGGCCGCAACGATTGGGAGGAAGTCTGGCTGGAACGAAAGATACCCATCGCCCGAACGGCGATCGTGATCTGCGATATGTGGGATAAACACTGGTGCGAAGGCGCGACAAAACGCTGCGTCGAGCTGGCGAAGAAAATGAACGATGTTGTGTGCGCGGCGCGCGATTGCGGCGTTCAGATTCTGCACGCTCCATCGGATACGTTATATTATTATGACGACTGGCCGCAACGGCGGAGAGTGAAACTGGCTCCCGGGGTTCCGCTTCCCGAAGAGTTAGATATACCTGCGCGCCCCCTGCCCATCGACGATTCCGACGGCGGGTGCGATACGGGCGAGAAGCCCTGGTACGCCGCCTGGACGCGCCAGACGCCGCTCCTGGAGATCGGCGAATTCGACGGTATCTCGGATAACGGCCGGGAAATCTACAATTTTCTCACGCAAGAAGGCATCGATACCCTCCTTATCATGGGCGTACATACGAACATGTGCGTTTTGGGACGCTCGTTCGCCATCCGTCAGATGACGCGATGGGGAAAGCAGTGTATTTTGGTGCGCGATCTGACCGACGCCATGTACGATCCCAAGGACGCTCCGTACGTCTCTCACGAAGAAGGCACGGAACTGGTGATCCAACATATCGAAAAATACTGGTGTCCGACGATTACCAGCAAGGACCTGTTATCTGGGATGCCATAAAAAGGGTTGTCTTATCTTAATATACTGATTTATAATAACTTATATTATTGCGATCATAATTGGTTCATTCTTATCTGCACGGTGACTTATTCGCTGAATTTCGATCATTCCCCTAAAATCTCAAAAAACCTCTTTATATAATTGACAGCGTCAACTAATTCGGGTATACTTGACGTTGTCAACTAAATGATTTCCACCAGTTAAAGGGATCTATTATGGTTTCTTCTTCCGAAGCGGCAATTCACGATGCACTGAAGGATTATAAATACGGATTTACGACCGATATCGAGCAGGACATCATCCCCAAGGGACTCAACGAGGATGTGATCCGGCTGATTTCGCAAATCAAAGAAGAACCGTCCTTTATGCTGGAATGGCGGCTTAAGGCCTTTCGGCATTGGACGACCATGACCGAACCCACATGGCCGCATCTTCACTATCCGCCGATCAACTACCAGGACATCAGTTATTACGCCGCGCCGAAAAAGGACAAAGACCGGCCCAAGAGCCTGGATGAGGTCGATCCGGAGATTTTGGCGACCTATGAAAAACTGGGAATTCCCATTGAAGAGCAAAAGATGCTGGCGGGAGTGGCGGTAGACGCCGTGTTTGACAGCGTGTCGGTCGCTACTACATTCAAGGACAAACTCTCAGAACTGGGCATCATTTTCTGTTCGTTTTCGGAAGCGGTAAAACATCACCCTGATCTGGTGAAGAAATATCTGGGATCGGTGGTTCCCTATTCGGATAACTATTTTGCGGCGCTGAATTCGGCGGTGTTCAGCGATGGATCGTTCGCTTACATTCCCGAAGGCGTGCGCTGCCCGATGGAACTTTCCACTTATTTCCGGATCAACGCCGCCAATACCGGCCAGTTCGAGCGAACCCTGATTATCGCCGACAAGGGCGCTTACGTCAGTTATCTGGAAGGCTGCACCGCTCCCATGCGGGACGAGAACCAGCTGCACGCGGCGGTGGTAGAACTGGTAGCGCAGGAGAACGCGCAGATCAAATACTCCACCGTGCAGAACTGGTATCCGGGCGATAAAGAGGGCAAGGGCGGTATTTATAATTTCGTCACTAAGCGCGGTAAATGCGCGGGCAAGCGTTCCAAGATTTCGTGGACGCAGGTGGAGACCGGCTCGGCGATCACCTGGAAATATCCCAGCTGCGTTCTGTTGGGCGACGAATCGGTGGGCGAATTTTACTCGGTGGCTCTGACTAATAACTACCAGCAGGCCGATACGGGAACCAAGATGATCCACATTGGCAAAAACACGCGGAGCACCATCATTTCGAAGGGAATCTCCGCGGGACACGGGCAGAACGCCTATCGAGGTCTAGTCAAGATTCAAAAAGGGGCAGAAAACGCCCGCAATTATACGCAGTGCGATTCCATGCTGATGGGGGATCAATGCGGGGCGCATACGTTCCCGTATATTGAAGTAAAAAACAGCACCGCTCAGGTGGAGCACGAAGCGACCACTTCCAAGATCGGCGAGGATCAGATTTTTTACTGTCAGCAGCGGGGCATGTCGGAAGAGGATGCGGTGGGCATGATCGTCAATGGATTCTGCAAGGAAGTTTTCCGCGAACTGCCGATGGAATTCGCGGTGGAGGCGCAGAAACTGTTGAGCATCAGCCTCGAAGGAAGCGTGGGATAGATGTTGATTGTTCCTTAGTTGGATTGCTTCGCTGCGCTCGCAATGACAGGAGCGGTTTGGAAGAAGTTTGGCGGCTTTGGTGGGCAGGAGAACGCTGCCCACCCTACGATTTCTTCCGAAAGGCGAGGGAGAGATTGGGAGTGCGGGCGTCCTCGCCCGCACGCGGGTTCATAAACAGCCCCCTCACCCCGGCCCTCTCCCAGGGGGCGAGGGAGATTTGGAGCGCGGGCGTCCTCGCCCGCACGCGGGTTCATAAACCGCCCCCTCACCCCAGCCCTCTCCCAGGGTGCGAGGGAGACTTGGAGCGCGGGCGTCCTCGCCCGCACGCGGATTCAGCACCAGCCCTCACCCCGGCCCTCTCCCGAAGGGCGAGGGAGAAAGGTTAGGGTTTTCCAGGGGCTAGGGAGAATAGCCATCGGCTTGAGACACGAAAATTGAAAAATGAAGAAATAGAACGATTGGAGATAGTCCGATATGTTGAAGATAAAAAACTTACATGTGAATGTGGAAGGAAACGAGATTCTGAAAGGAATCGATCTTTCCGTGAACGCCGGCGAGGTTCACGCCATCATGGGGCCTAATGGCTCGGGCAAAAGCACGCTATCGCAGGTGCTGGCAGGGAACGAAGCATACGAAGTTACTCAAGGTTCGGTAGAATTCGAAGGCAAAGACCTGTTGGAAATGGAAGCCGACGAACGCGCCTGCGAAGGGATCTTTCTAGCGTTTCAATATCCGGTTGAAATTCCCGGCGTCAGTAATTCTTATTTCTTAAAAACCGCTCTCAATGCAGTGCGCCGGTACCGGGGTTTACCGGAACTGGACGCGGTCGAATTTATCGAGATGGTCAACGAAAAGATCGGGCTGGTCGATCTTCCCAAGGAACTTCTGAAGCGTTCGGTGAACGAAGGATTTTCGGGCGGCGAAAAGAAACGTAACGAGATATTCCAGATGGCGATTCTCGATCCGAAACTGGCGATTCTGGACGAAACCGATTCCGGGCTGGACGTGGACGCATTGCGAGTCGTGGCGGGGGGTGTCAATAAATTGCGGAACGACAAGCGCGCCATCATCGTTATCACGCATTACGAACGGATTCTGAATTACCTGACGCCCGATTTCGTCCACGTTCTGGCGGATGGCCGTATTGTGAAATCTGGCGGTTTCGATCTCGCGCTGCAAATCGAAAAAGAAGGTTACGACTGGTTAAAAGCACAGCCTATCGCCGTTTGAGCGAAACCTCGATTCCAGCCGAGAGTATTGGAAAGGAAAACGATTCGTTATGGTGCAAGCCGCCGAAATCATGGAACAATATGCCGCCGCTTTCGACCGATTTTCGAAGCAGCGTTCGGGTAAAGAGCCGGATTGGATGACCCAGATCCGCAAGGATGCGTTTTCGTATTTCCAGGAAATTGGATTCCCCCACACGCGCATGGAGGAGTGGAGACACACTCCCATTGCGCCCTGGATCAACCGGGAATATTCCCTGCGTGAAAGCGGCGATTCCACGATCCAGGCGGCCGATATCCAGGATTACAATTCTGCCAGGCTCGACGCCTACCGGCTGGTATTTATCAATGGCTGGTTCGATGCGGCATTATCCGATCTGAAAAAGATACCCGAAGGAGTTCGGATCGAGAGTATCGCCGCCGTTCTGCGATCGGAACCGGCGCGCCTGGAGCCATACCTGGCGCGCAAGGGGAGTTATGAAAACCGTCCCTTCGCTGCGTTAAACACCGCTTTCATGCAGGACGGGGTTTATCTTCATATCCCCAACAATACGAAATTGGAAAAACCCGTTCACTTATTCTATTATTCCGCACCGGGATCGGACTATCCGGTATCGTATCCCCGAAACGTCATCGTGGCGGGGAAATCGTCACAGGCGATCGTGATTGAAAGTTATGCGGGTCCCGCAGGCGGAGAGTATTTCATAAACGCCGCGACCGAAGTCTCGGTGGGAGCGAACGCCATTGTGGAACATTGCAAAATCCAACGCGAATCGGAGAGGGCATTTCATGTAACCTTCTCGCAGGCGCATCTGGACCACGACAGCCGATACACGCATCATTCCATCGCTCTGGGGGGATCGCTGGTGCGCAACGATCTCGTATCCCTGTTGGATGGAGAAGGTATTTATTGCACGTTGAACGGCCTGTCGATGGTGGATGGCGAACGGCATGTGGACAACCACACCTGGATTCATCACGCCAGGCCGCATTGCGAAAGCCATGAGTTGTATAAAAACATCCTGGACGATCGCGGCACCGGCGTTTTCAATGGCCGGATTTTCGTCGCCAAAGACGCGCAGAAAACCGATGCGAAACAGACCAACCAAAGCCTGCTTCTCTCGGACGAAGCGGAAATCAATTCCATGCCGCAGTTGGAAATATACGCCGACGACGTAAAATGCACACACGGATCGACGACCGGGCATCTGGAAGAAGAAGCGATTTTCTACTTGCAGGCTCGAGGCGTCGATCGACAGGCGGCGCGCGCTTTATTAACCTACGCGTTCGCCAGCGAGATCGTGAATCAGATCGGCGTCGAAGCCATTCGCGAAGAGATGGATCGATTTCTGCATGCGAAACTCTCGATGAAATAAGGCAACTCAACATACGAGCGCGGAGGAAAGAAAGAAGGAGGCAACATCATGGTTTGCGCAGCGGCGGCCGTATCCACTCCGGACTGGAGCGTGGACAAGGCCACGTTCCCGGTGGAGAAAATTCGTGGGGATTTTCCGATCCTGAAGCGATGGGTGCATGGTAAACCGCTCGTGTTTCTGGATAACGCCGCCAGCAATCAAAAGCCGCAGGCCGCGATCGATGCGATGGAAGGCGTTTATTCGAATTATTACGCGAACATCCATCGCGGCGTTCATCTCTTGAGCCAAGAATGCACCAACGCATACGAGGACGCGCGCGAAAAGGTGCGTCGATTTCTGAACGCTTCCTCCACCAAAGAGATCGTCTTCGTCCGCAACGC
>CAZFOX010000174.1:0-8766 GCA_964520565.1 uncultured bacterium
CACACATCCTAATCCTTATTGCGGCGTCAGGCGGGCTGCCCAACCTCCCCCGGATTTGAGATCGATTGTGAGTTTGTCGCTGGACGAGAGCGTTTTTTGAACCTTGGCGCAGTCGTTTCCGTACCGGTCTGCGTTGATCCCATCCTGGTAAATATCCGCTTTGTATTGTCCGTCTTTCAGAAAAGAAAAATCCACTTCCAGCGTACGGGGCGTCCAATCGGTCAATGCACCGACATACCAATCGTTTCCTTTACGCCGGGCAATCAGGATATAATCGGAAACCTTGGCGTCCAGAACGTGGGTTTCATCCCAGGTGGAAGGCACGGCGGAGAGAAACTCCATCATCACCGGTTCGCGCAAATAGTGCGAGGGCGAATCGGCCAACATCTGCAAGGGGCTTTCGAAAACAACATAGAGAGCCATCTGATGGGCACGGGTTCCCGAGCTCATAGGACGGTCGAAGATGGCTTTAAAATCTCTTTGCGAGGCATTCATCGTCGCGCCGGGAGTATAATCCATCGGTCCGGCGACCATGCGGATAAAGGGCAGCTGCACATTGTATTCCGGATCGGGTTGATCGCTCCACTTGTTGTTTTCCAACCCTTTGACGCCCTCCCGGGTGATCAGGTTCGGATAGGTGCGGCGCAGGCCGGTGGGTTTGTACGCGCCGTGAAAATCGACCAGCAAGTGATGTTTGGCAGCTTCCCGCACAATCCGTTCATAAAAGTTCACCATCTTCTGATCGTCGCGATCCATAAAATCGACTTTGATTCCGGCGATGCCCCATTTTTCGAATTGCGAAAGGGCTTCCTCGAGTTGCTTGTCCAACGTCAGGAAAATGCACCAGAGCACGAGTTTGACATTCTTGTTTTTGGCATAATCATTCAATTCCATCAAATTCAGAGTGGGATCGAGCTGGGTCAGATCTTCGGTATTCGACCAGCCCTCATCGAGGATGATGTATTCGAGGCCGTATTTGGCTGCAAAATCGACGTAATACTTATACGTTTCCGTATTGAATCCGGCCTTGAAATCGACGCCGAACAGATTCACGGCGTTCCACCAGTCCCACGAGACCTTGCCCGGTTTGATCCATGAGGTATCGGCGATTTCACAGGGAGGAGCGAGTCGGTATACGATATCGTTTTCCACCAGCGAACCGTCACGATCGGTTGCAATAATGACGCGCCAGGGGAACTCACGGGTTCCATGGGTGTCGGCGATGTAATCGGCGCGCTTGGTAACCCGCAGAGTACGGTCGCGTTCCTGGGTCTCTTCCAGGGGATAGGCGGCAAAGGTTCCGCGTAATACCGGTTCGTCGCCTTCCGCGCCTACGATAAACATACCGGGGTAATCGCGTAAATCCGCCTCGGTGATCAGTACTTTGATACCATCCTTGCGATCCACCAGGATTGGCAGGAAAGCGAGTTGATTCGGAGTGATTTTGCCAATCGAGAGATAGGAATAATTCGATTCAAAACTGGTGTGCATGCTTCGAGTGATGGGATAGTACACCGAATCGTCCTGCGGAAAACAGAAATTGGCTAGTTCATCGACGACTTTAATTTTCCCTTCTTTGTTGGTGAAGAACCGGTACGCCACACCATCGTCGTAGGCGCGAACGATCAACCCGAAATCGCCTTCGAACTGTATTGTCAGTTCGTTGAAAACATCGGGGATCTGCGATCGTTTCTCGGCTACGACGGGCACGATGGTTTCGTTGACGGAACGCGTGCTGGTACGCACCAGTTTGGGTTCCTTTCCTAAATCCCGATCTTCGAGCGTGAGGCCGATGGGCGAAAAGTTGATAATTTCCTTGTTGTCGTACTGCACGGAATATTTCAATTCGCCGGAAAGATCCACGGTGAGCTGCAGGCGGCCATTGGGTGAAACCGCCTTATAGGTTTCCGCGGAAAGCGCTATACAGAAGACACATCCCACCGCTATATACACAATGAGGAGCCCAAGTTGTCGAAAGCGTTTCATGGCATTTCCTTTCATCAAGCGTTGTTAACGTATATAACACTACATCATATTTGACATAAATTGATACTTGCCAGACAGAACGGTAAACACGGCGCGTCCGCTTTCCATCCGTTCGAATTTCACACCTTCCGCTTCACTGGCAGCCTTTCCACTTTCCAGCACAGAAGTGGCATCATTGGCCGGTATGTAGATCGTCGCCGTGGTATTCGCGGGTACTTCCACATTCCACATAAACTTTCCGTCTTCGATCTTCCAATCGCTGACAATCCGGCCATGAATAGAGCGATAAACCGCCTTGCAGGCGGTGAGATCGCCGACCGGCACCGGCCGCATGACGATATGCTTGAATGCCGGATTATTCGGATCGGATTGGATACCTGCCAGGTATTCATGGAACCAGATATTCAGGTCGCCCACCAGCATGACGTGATTGCCGGAATTCATCGCCGGATCGGCGGTATCGCCGTTCCAGAGTTCCCAAATCGTGGTGGCACCCTTTGCAATCATATAACCCCAACTCGGATAATCTTTTTGCGTCGCGATCGTATAGGCGACGTCCGGCCTTCCGTTATCGGACAAGACGCGCATCAACCATTGTCCACCGATCAGGCCGGTACCGATGTGACCCTTGGTCTCCGTGAGAATCTTGTTGACGAGATTTTCGAAAACCTTCTGTTTGTATTCTTCCGGAACCATACCGAAAGCCAGCGGCAAAACAAAAGAGGTTTGCGATCCGTTGTCGTATTGGCACTTTTCCTTATCGAAGAATTTCTCGTTGAAAGCTTTATTGATCTCTTCGGCTTTAGCCTTGAATTGAGCAGCATCGTCTTCCCTGCCCAGAATCGAAGCGTACCGCGCCATCAGCATTAGATTCTTATAAAAGTAGGTCGTACCGAGAACCGGTTTGGCGGTCTGGCGGCTGGGGTCTTTGGAGTGAATTAGTTCGGGCGATTCGGGGGGAACGCACCAGTCGCCGTAGGTATCGCGCGGCATGATCCCGTTTTCGAGGAATCGGCTCATGTATTCGATCCACTTTTTCATACCCGAATATCGTTTCTGCAGGACGCGGACATCGCCATATTGGTCGTACAGGCTGCTGGGTGTAATCGTGAAGGCGCTGGGCCAGGTGACGTCATCGGGGAATATCGGCCAATAGGTCGGTGCAACGCTGGGAACGGATCCGTCATCGCGCTGAGCGTCATCAATATCGGCCATCCACTTGGCGTAGAGTGCGGCGATATCGAACAGGAAGGTTTCTCCTTTCGATTCGGCAGCGCGGTCTCCCAACCATGCCTGGCGTTCATCGCGCTGGGGGCAATCGGTGGGGAAACTGCGATAGTTACCGCGAACGCCCCAGAAAATATTCTTGCGGATTTGGTTCAATAAGGGATTCGAACTGACAAACTCGCCAACCTGCTCGACATCATCGTGAACCACTCTGCCTTCGAGCGCCGACAGGTCGGGTTTTCCGGGAAATCCGGTCATTTCCACATAGCGGAATCCATGATAGGTGAAACGCGGTTCGTATACCTCGACACCCTCGCCCTTGAACGTGTAAATATCCGTAACTTGCGCCGACCGGATATTGGCGAGATAGAGCGTTCCGTCCGGATTCAACACTTCCGCATGACGCAGTTTCACTTCGGTTCCCTTCGGGCCGCTGACTGTCAAACGACACCAGCCCACCATATTTTGTCCCATATCGAACACGTACATTCCCGGTTTGGGATTGGCGACAGCAATGGGCTTGATGGTTTCGACGACGCGGATCGGTTGTATCATCTGAGCGCGCAATACACCGGTGGGCGCTGCCACGACATCTACCGCTTTCCAGGATGAATCATTGTATCCGGGGAAACGCCAACCAGTCAGCTCCATGCGGGCGTCGTATTCCTCGCCGTCATATTCGTTGTTGGCGCGAATCGGGCCGTTATCCGTTACTTTCCAATTCTTATCGCTGATAATAACGTCTCTTGTTCCATCCGCGTAATCGATAACCAATTGAAAAAGCAATTGTGGACATCCGTAGTTTTTTGTGAATATGGGAACCTTCAGGCGGGGTGCGTAAAAGCGGCCATTCCCCAGGATTACTCCGGCAACATTCGATCCAGCGGTCAATTTGTTAGTGACATCGAAGGTCTCGTAAAAAACCCGCTTTTCGTATTCGGTAAGCCCTAGTTGAAGAACGCGATCGCCGATCTTTCCGCCGTTGAGATACAGTTCGTACAATCCCAAGCCGCAAACGTAAACGATCGCCTGCTTAACAGGCTTATCCACACCGAACTCACGCCGCAGATAGCGAGCGGGCAAACGACGGGCTTCGGATTCCGAATCGGAGGCGCTAATCTCGCCCCAAGGATCACTGCCGAATTTTCCCACAACCTTGGCCGCGATCCATTGCGAATCGTCAAACGATTTTGACAACCAATCGGCTGCTTCGCTGCTTGACGCTTTCCAGCTCTCGTTGGTGGGAATTACTTCAAGGGATTCTCCTTCATATTCGATACGAATGCAGCCGATCAACCCAGCGGGATTTGCTGCAGGACCGACGTTTTCCGCCATGATAGCCACGACATTTTTCCCTGGTTTAACCGTATCTGTGATGTCGTATTCGTTGAGTTGATTGTAATTTCCGCCCTGGCCGAGTTTTTCTCCATTGACCCATAGGACATGCGAATTGTCGGCAGAAAATAGAGCGGTCATTTTAGCAATCTTTTTATCGCCGGAGATTTCGACAACACGGCGAAAATAGACTTTCCCGGCGGGGGCACTGGCGGCGGCATTTTCCAGTGTCCAAATCCAGGATGCCTGATGGATATCGCGCAGGGAATCGATTTTTTCTGCCGATTCGGTTTTTTCAAGACCGATCCACTGGGCTTTCCAATCGGTGGGTTTTAAGAGACCCATGCTCCAAAACGCCGGTTCGCTCCAGGGCGTTTCGCGTCCGTCTTTATCCCAAACTCGAACCTTCCAAAAACAGAAGGTTTGCGATTCCAAAGGTTTTCCGGCGTAAGCGACATGAATCGATCGATTGGATTCAATCTTACCGGAATCCCACAGGTCACCCTGATTTTGTTCGAGTAATTCCTTGCGGCTGGCAACCAGAATTTGATAGGCGGTTTGCTTCTGACCACGTATATCGGATGTAAGAATCCAACTCAAACGGGGATTCGGATCGTCTATGCCCAGGGGATTTTCCAGATATTCACAGCGCAGACGTTCAATTTTTAGATCGTCGGCGCTAAAGGTTTTTTCCGCTATAAGGGAACCTATCACGGTTATGAGAAATGCATGAATGATAAAACGCATGGTTCTTCTCCTTGTATATAGAGTTCTTGATTCGATATCCGTTCACATGGGAAAACGCAATCCCTCAACGGCAAAAATAAGCATCCTCTTCGATATCTTTATCTATGAGGTAAGCGAGACGTATGCTCTACTCACACGTGTTTATGGATTAGATTGCTTCACTTCGTTCGCAATGATATATATCGTCAAGTTTATTTAAGACGATTCGTTATCTTATCAAAGCGTTCTTTCGCCTCGTTCCAATCGCCGCCACTCTGGGGTTCGAACGTTTCCATCGCGCTGGAAGCGCGAACAACGGCACGGATTTGATCCAAGGATCCAATCTCGCCCGAGGTGCGCGCCTGCACCAGAAGGTTGCCCAATACAGTGGCCTCGACAGGTCCGGCGACAACCGGTTTATTGCAGGCATTGGCAGTCAGCTGATTCAAGAGTTTATTCTGCGACCCACCCCCGACGATGTGTATGATTTCAATAGGGATGCCGGTTAGTTTTTCGATGGATTTCAGCACGACGTTGTATTTCAACGCCAAGCTCTCCAGGGCACAACGAACAAAATGACCTTCGTTGTCCGGAGCGGATTGTCCGGTTTCCTGACAGAAACCTCGGATTGCTTCGGTCATATCGGGGGGATTGAGGAAACGCCAGTCATCGGGATTGACAATCGAACGAAAAGGGGGAGCGCTCTCCGCCATCTCAGCCAGTTCTTCGTAACTGAAGAACCGATCCCGTTTTTCGAAATCGCGCTTACATCGCTGCACGAGCCATAACCCCATGATATTCTTAAGAAAACGATAGGTTCCATCGACGCCGCCCTCGTTGGTGAAGTTTAATTCCAAGACAGCGTTGTTGAGAATCGCCGAATCGATCTCCACACCCGCCAGCGACCAGGTTCCCGAACTGATATAAGCCCAGGAAGGCCGGCCGGTCTGAGCGGTGGGTACGGCGGCCACCGCCGAGCCCGTGTCATGAGCGGCGGGTACGACGACGTTGATTCGGTTCAAGCCGGTTTCCGAGGTTAACTCTTCACGCAAAGCGCCGATCGGAGTACCCGGAGATACCACTTCAGGAAAGATGTGGGTGGGCAAATCGAATCGCTTCAACATATCGTATGCCCAGTTCTTCCGGGTGGGATGCAAGCATTGCGAGGTGGTTCCTTCGGTAAATTCGCAGACTCGCACGCCGGACAGGCACCAATGGAAGAAATCGGGCATCATCAACATGCAATCGGCTATTGAGAAGAGTTCGGGATTGTATTTCTGCACCGCCAGCAGCTGATAAAGAGTGTTCAGTTCTAAAAACTGAAGACCGGTTTCGGTAAAGATTTCCGCCCGGGATACCCGCTTGAAGGCTTCGTCCATCATACCTTGCGTACGGGCGTCTCGATAATGATACGGTTGGCCGACGATCTCGTTGGTCTTGGAAAGAAGAACGTAATCGACGCCCCAGGTATCAACGCCTACCGAAACAATACTCGAACCAAACCGTTGCGCGGCGGTAGATAAACCCTTCTTGATTTCCGACCAGAGGCGCAGAACGTCCCAGCGAAGTGTTCCTCCCACCGAGACGGGGCCATTGGGAAAGCGGTGAAGTTCTTCGATGGCAATCCGTTCTCCATCAAACAATCCGGCCATAACCCGGCCGCTCTCCGCGCCCAAATCGACTCCCAGATATACATGTTTCGTCATGACAGTAATACTCCCTAGGTTAGCACTATCCTTGCAGACGAGACGGCTACATTACCCTAAAAGGGAAAGAATGAGAACCACACGCTCAAACAGAGAAATGGTGGGCAGAAAAACGCTGCCCACCTCCGTATCGGCCCGCTATTTCTCTTGCTTTCGATTCATCCAAAATGGAGTAACGGCGAACCAAACAATAGTCGCAAGCAGCATGATCCATTTCACCATTTCCAAGGACATTCCACCAGCGCAGTAGATCATGGAAGGAAGGACTGTTGCAAGCAGTGCGATTAACGATATCAGTATTAGAATAATTCTCATAATTTCATCTTCTCCTTAAGAAACCGCCTGTGGCCGGATTTTTTCTTGATAAAACTTACTCAGGACTATGTATAGGATCGCGGCAATAAACCATCCAGGAAGGCTTACGAAGAAAATCTGTACACCTGCAAATTGCACCAGTCCCACGCAGATTCCCAATGTCAGGAACCAGGTCAAACCGGCAGCCCAATTGAACGACTTGCGGCTCAGTTCGGCGTATCCGCTCTGCAATCCGAATTTCTTAATCAGCCAGAAGTCGACGAAGATCACCGCCCCCATGGGCATAAGGATCAATCCGTATAGAGCGACGAAATTGAGGAGTTTCATGGCGATGGCCGGGAACATACCCGCGATCGTAGCGATGAAACCCGTAATCAAGGTGACTTTGAATCGAGAAGTCTTGGGGAAAATGGCTTGAAACGCCAAACCGGCTCGATAGATGGTCGGATTGGCGGTTGTCCACCCAGCGATAATTACACAGACCAAACCGGTCAAACCCGCCGCATCATAGGCCATCGGTCCCGGTAAAACGTCGATATTGGAAGGATCGCGATGAAGTTGAAGTGCATAGAGTAATGCGGCGGAAATCCAGGCGAAGTAATGGCCGACATACATCCCGGAACCAGAGGCGATTCCATACCAGGATTTTTTCGCGAAACGGAACACACTTAAATCGGACATACCGATATGCATGGCCATATTGCAGAACCAGGCGAAAAATGTAACGTGCCAGAAGGTAAACTTGGTCTGACCGGGCAAGGGATCGCTCCCCTTCCAGATCGTGGTTTTGGCTACATCCCAAAAGTCGCCGAACGAGGTGACGCCCAATTGTGGAAGCGCCACGAATCCAAAGGCGAAGAAGACCAACACCATCCACGGCGAGGCGATATTGGCGAACTTGGAAACACTTTCATAGCCATAGGCAGCCACAATAGCAATCAATCCGCCGACTACGAGAACCGACAACACCCACCCGATACTATTGGGATAGAGATCGGACAGACCCGGCATGGGAAATTCGATCCATACGCCCACCGCCGTGGCCGAAACAGTAACCATCGCTCCGGCGAGGAAACAGAACATGACCCCATTGGCCAGGTTATAAAGAGTGACCAGATTGCGCCCGCAGATCTTTTCAAGTTGGTAATAGAGAGTCAACCGAGCGCGGGTGGCGATTGGCGCGGTCATAAATGTCCAGCTCAACACCGCCAGCAGGTTCCCGAGAAGCAATCCGACGATCAGGTCGAAGGCGCTGACACCGGAAGCGACAAATAAAGGCCCGAGCATCAACTCCGTCCCGGCGCAGTGTTCGCCGGCATACATCCCGATGAAACTTTTGAAACCCAGCAGGGCTTTTTGGGGAACCGGCTCGCGCTCATACTCCCCGCCCGCCAGAGATTCCTGCGGCTCCATCCCATCATCCAACATCGTTGAATTCATATTTTCATTCATTGAACCCTGTCACCTCTTG
>CAZFOX010000175.1:0-5105 GCA_964520565.1 uncultured bacterium
TGGCCTGCAGCATGATGGGTAATCCCGCCGAAGCGCAGGACATCGCGCAGGAAACCTTTCTGGTTGCTTATAAGAATCTGCATCAACTGAAGGATCGGGAAAAATTTGGATTCTGGCTGTTTGGCATTACCCGGAATTTATGTTACGGCGTTATGCGCAAACGGAAGATCGAAACAGAGCCGATCGATAGCGTTGCTTACCGGGATATACCCAACGTGGTTCCCATGCGTCCCGCCGAAGAACATGGCGTAGATATATTGGCCACACTCATGAATCGCCTGGAGCGTCTTCCGGAAAAATATCAGATTCTGCTTCGCTTAAAATATCTGGAAGATTATTCGTATCAGGAAATATCGGAAATGTTGGATATCCCGGTTGATTTGGTCCGCTCGCGTTTGTTTGAAGGGCGGCGTATGTTGCGTGAAGATTTGGACGATGTCCGGAGACTCGCCAATGAAAATTGATGGCTGCTATTGTTACCGTGGATGTTGCACGGAATGGGAGCAGGAGATCATGCTCTATATGGATCATGAACTTTCTCCCGAAAGTTGCGAACGGGTGCAGCGGCACCTGGATCGATGCGATGAATGCGCGCGTTTCTATCGGGTTTTCGATCGGGAAGAACAACTTTTAAGCGGACGTATACGCCACCAGATGGAAAGTGCGGTCGATACCGATCTGTTCGCCGATCTGGTGATGAGCGATATTCCCGCATTTCAGCCGATTACTCTGCCCCAGCGTATCAAGGGGTATGCGGGCGCAGCGTTTGCGTATGTATTCGATCCCCATCGCCGGCATTATTCCCTGGCCGCTTCCATCCTGATTTGCGTGGTGGGGATTCTGTTCGCTATGCAGGTCGGTTATGTCACGGAAGAAAGTCCGATTCATATCGTCCGGAACGGCACGGTGATGAGCGTATTGCCCAAACAGGCCATTTGGATTTCTCCTCTCCAATCCGAGGGGGAATTCATCGAACTGCCGGATGGTTCGTTAGTGTACGCTTCGAAAAACACCTGTTTTTCCATCGACTCGTATCCCGAAACGAGCGGGAAATCGAATATTGAAACCGAACGCAGTTTGAGTCTGATCTATGGCTCGATCTGCATCGACGTGAATCCTGCCAAAGAAGGTTTCAGCGTGACCTGTTCCAACGCCAAGGCCAAAGTATTTGGAACCCAGTTCTTTATCGGAACGAATTCTGGCCCCAATAAAATCACCGTGGTGGGAGTCCGTAAAGGCGAGGTGATGGTGGAGAAACGGGGAAGAAACCAGTTGGGATACACCGTCCTGCGGCAGCGGGAGATGACGAAAGTCACTTCGGTGCGGGATGATAAGGTGTCGCTACCCAGTCCCTATTCGCTCCATCCCGACTTGCGCCGCCTGTTGGATTGTTTCAACGAAGCGCGCAGCGACCGCTCGGCGCGGCGGATGCTTCCCGTGCTCAATGTGACGAACAGCGAAGATTTCGTGATCAATAACGAGTCGTTGCCGTTCGTGCCGTAAAATCCTCTTCCATAAACAATCATAAAAAGGGGAATTCCATGAGGAATTTCCCTTTTTCTTACGTTCATTGACGGGAAATCTGCTAGGTCAAATCCTTATTTCCGCGATGGATCGGGTTGGAAAATGAGAAAGTATTGATATTCCAAGATATCGGAAATTTCCCGCGTCAGTTTCAATCCTGCCTGGGCCATCTCTTCGATGACGACTTCGCGCGCCACGCAATGGCTGGGGGGTGGTCCGACTTTTTGAGAGACTTTTTTCCAATCGACCACAACGATTTGACCGCCTTCTTTGAGGAGGGGAATCAAGCCCTTGTAATAATCCACCCGGTTTTCCAGGTGATGGTTGGTATTGCAAAAGAAAATGCAATCCACGCTTTTGGGGGGAAGCATGGGACGATCCGGGGCTGCGAGAACGGTTACGATGTTGGCCAATCCCTCAACCAAGGCGCGGTTCTGCAGGTATTCCAACAGATTGGGGGCGATATCGCAGCAGTACACGACCCCTTCCGGCCCCACGGTTCGAGCGAACGGACGGGAAAAATAGCCCGAACCGCCACCAATATCGGCGATGGATTGACCGGCGTGCAAGCCCATGGCGCGGATCACTTCATCCACTTTCTGCCAGGCGGCGCGTCCGTCATCTTCAAAACTTTCCGGTTGGAAGGTATGGCGTTCCTGGGCAATCGATGTTTCCAGGGAGGAGAAAAAGCCGATTACAACAATGAGAGGTAAACGGAAAATCCAATTTTTCATGGTTTTTACTCCAAGGAAATATGCGTTATACCAAGAATAAAGGAAGGGATAGGGGCCGCACAAGGCCTCCAATCTCCCCGGGTAGGATCAACCGGTGGTTCGTTTTTTGTACAGGGAAGGTAACAATAGACCTGCGATAGTAATGCCGCTCAGCCAGGCAAGCGTGAGGTATGGCCAATAGGTGGCGATGAACATACCCGCCATCGGCAAGGCCGCGACAACCCAGACAAAACCCAATGCGCCTTTCAAATCCTCGGCCTTCAAAGGAGCATTTGGATCGATATCTTCCGGCAACTGAGCGAAACTGATATCCGCCACGATCTTTTGAGGGGCGGATATCAGGAAGAAATGTAGGGTGCGGCCAAATTCCGCCGTGAGAAACGCCAGAATGAATAGAATCCAGAAGAGCGAGCGCGATCGCTTGCCGCAGAGCGGACAGCGGGATAATCCATATAGATGAATCATGCGGTATAGGGAGAAAAATAACAACCATACACCCAGGGTGATGACACCCAGGGTCAGATGAAGGGAACTCGACGGCGCTTCCTCGTCGACCTCAAAGGGGCGGCGGTTGCAGCGGCAGGAAAATTCAAAGGTTTCCGTTTCGTTCATGAATTCGCGAATCGATCCCCCTACGCAGGATGCAGGCAATCTGCGGTTCTTATTGCATCAGACGGAAGGCGGCCCGCAGCAAGAGACCGGTATCCACCCAATGTGCGAAAGGATCTTCCGTATAAGTTTCCAAAAACCATTGTTGATCGTCCAGTCCCGCACTTAAAGACATGACCTGCGTACGTTCGGCGAGTAGATCCAGCAGGGCGATCAGGTCTTTTTGATAGGAAGAATCGCCGGACGCTTCGGTTTTTTCCGAGTCCAGAATATACCGGAAGAAATCGCGGGAAAAGACGAATTCGATCTGAGCGGGTGTTTTGACTTTCTCCAGGAGAGAACGCATTTCGGCGGAGCGCCCCGCTTCCGGTTGATTGTTGGACAGGTAATGGCTGGCTGCATCGGGCGCATCGAACAGATAGGCGATTGCATCCCGCTCCACGATCAACAATTCATCGAGAGCCATCATCGGTTCGGGTTGTTGACGGCCAAATCGATAACAAGTGGCAGGCAGCATGGCCACTTCGAGAGTGGACGATTCGATGCCGGACTCGGCTTTCAGAATGTCGAAGGGGGAGGGTTTCGCCGAAAGCATGGGGATGGTCAGTGTCATCGTGGGTACGTTATCGTAAAAGCCGAACAGGTTGAATCCGATGGTTTCACCGGCGGGAAAAAGCCGGGAAAGGGATCGCATCTGCATTTGCATGAGAGCGCCCAGCGGGGGACGATTGCCCGGGTGAAGTGCGGATCGTCCAGTCTCGCCGTTTCGGCGGTTGGACTCTTTGCGCGGTTTGCCTTCATTCTTTTTTTCATTGGGATTTTCCCCGTTCGGACGGTTTTTCCGAGATGGCCGATCGGGAAGGGGAGTCCCCATCGCCAGGGGTGGGATCGCTTCCTCGCCGCTGGCGGCATTCAAGGCTGCCGTGGCGGAGGCGGGGAAATGCGGTCCCGGCCAGCGAATGGCGGCTTCCAATAAACCGGCCGGATCTTCTTTTCCGAAGGGAAATTTTTCAATGGGTTTCCATTGTTCCATCCAGGGAAGCGGGGAGGCAAAGGGGGCCAGAGCCGTCATTTTCCCACCGTCTTCCATCCATTGAAACAAGATCGCCGCCTTCGTCAGACCCAGCGGACGCAGCCGGGCTGTCGTCATTCCGAGAATGCCAGGCAGCGGTTCTCCGGCATGATCGATATTGGAAAAGAACGCGAGCACGGTTCCCTGGTAATCCTCGAGGATTTTTGGATAAAGTTTTTCTCCTTCCGGAGGCGCGGGGAGTTGCTGCCAGAATTGTTGCATCGCATCCCGGTTGTTGCCGATCCAAAGTATTTCCGGTGTGCGAAGATAGATGAATTCGCCGACCGGGGTGTTCAGGGACTGGAGATTTACCGGACCCGCTTCGAAGGTCTCGCTGGCACTGCCGGGATAGGCGGCGATTAACGCGGCGATTCCCGGCGGCGCTTCTGTACTCTTCGTCGCTTCGCGCATCGAGAACGCGGCTGTTAGAACGGGGGCGGGATGGTTTTCCTTGGGAGGAAGAACGAAGAGCCGCATCCATTCGGAAGCGTCTGCCAGTTGACCGAGCACCGGCGTGACATCCTGGGGCAGGGAAGCGCAGAATTCCTTCCAGATGGGGGATACCGATGGATCGGAGAAAAAATCCTCCACTTTTTTCTGTTCTTTTCGCCATTGCCGAAAATCGAAATAGACCCAATAGGGAGCGGTATTGGGCAGGAAATCGTCGAGCAGAATCCGCTCGATTTCGGCGGCGGTGGCAGGGATGGATTTCGATTCCGGGGTTTCAGTTTCGGTCGATCCGGCTCCCGGGGAATCGCCCGTTTGCCAATAGTTGAAGGCTATTCCGCATATCAGCCCCACGGCGAACACGAGTACGAATGGCAGAATTTTTTTCATGATGGTCGGTTCCGTCTGCGATTGATCTTTCATCCGAACGAACGATTCGATTTGCGCCTCGATCACGAGATTATCTTTACGGGCATGGAGCCGTTATTTCACACCCACTCGGACATCGATATCGTCCATCATGGATTTGAACTGTTTATACATTTCTATCCGCTTGCTCTGGCGTTCGAGGATACGCAAACGGTCCTGCTGATCGGAAAGGATATAGGGGGTGATGAAAGTTAATAATTCGGTTTTGGATTGTTTTTTTCCTTTGCTCTTGAAAAGGTTGCCCACAATCGGGATATGCATCAGGCCGGGGATTCCATTGACGGAATCGG
>CAZFOX010000175.1:5115-5797 GCA_964520565.1 uncultured bacterium
AATCGGTGAAACTGGTGTCGATGACGCCCGACAGAACGGCGGTTTCCTCTTTTTCGATGGTCAGGCGAGTCTGCACGGTTCTCCGGGAGAAGGCAGGCGCCGTTCCATTCGGTGTAACCAGGGAGAATTGTTGAAGAATCTGGCCCGTTTCCAGATTCACTTCCAGCGTGCAGGTCGTGGCGTCGTTGATATGCGGGCTGACGTTCAGTTTCAAACCCACTTCTTCGTACGTGATATTCTGCAGGGTGGAGGAGTTGCTTTGCGATATCTGGGAAAGCCGCGGAACCCGGTTAATCACTTCCACGAAAGCCGGTTGATTGTCGCCGGTGAGGATATTGGGCCGCGCCAGAACGTTGGTTTTCGAATTGGAACCCAGGAAATTGAGTACCGCATCGTATCGGGCGGTGCTGAGAATGGTTCCTCGTTCGGCGCTGATCCCATTGAACGGCGCTTCTAAATTGCCCTGGGCGGTTAGAGCGATTGAATCGCCCCAATCAATCCCGAGCTGGTTGTCGTCGACATCGATGATTTCCACGATCAGGATTTCCACCAGAATCTGCGATATTTCCCGATCCAGGTCTTTGACCAGTTTTTCGATGGCGTCGAAATATTGAGAACTGGTGGTTACCATCAGGGAGTTGGTACGGGTTTCCGAAACGATACGGACGTTACCGATCAGGTT
>CAZFOX010000175.1:5807-6223 GCA_964520565.1 uncultured bacterium
ATCGATTCTTCCTGGTTGGATTGTTGATTGAGATACCAATAAAATCCCCGGTTTCCCTGCCGTCCGGCGTCGTCCTGGAAGAGGCTGTTGAGCTGTTCGGCCAGGTAGGCGGAGTTGGCGTTCTTGAGATTAAAGACCTTGGTGGTGCCGAATTCCGGCGCGATGCGGTCTAATTGTTCGATCAATTTTTCCACGACGCCGAAAGCGCGGGGGGAGGCGGCGATCACGATCAGAGAGTTCGTGGTGGGATCGGCGATGGCTTTCACCTTGCCGCTCAGGCCGGTGATCTGTTGCTGGTCGCGGCTGTATCCGAACATCCAGTCGTAACTGGTCTGGGTTTGCGAAGAGAAAATCTGTTCCAGCATATACGAGACGTCCGTGGCGCGGACATTCTTGATGGGATAGACGCGCGGTTC
>CAZFOX010000175.1:6233-8747 GCA_964520565.1 uncultured bacterium
GCAGGGGTTGATCCAGCGCATCGATGAGTTCTTCGATCATGGGGAAATCGGCCGGGCGCGCCGAGACGATCAGGGCGTTGAGGCGTTGATCTTCGATAATACGCGCTTCCTGATCGTCCTGCTGGTTCCGGCCACCATAATAATAGCTGTAGTAGCTGCGCCGGCTGCTGGATTCGTTTTCGCCGGTTAATAATTGTTTCACCATCTGACTGATGACGATGGCGTCGGCGTTTTCGAGGACGTAGACGCGGGTGGTTCGGTCGTAGGATTGTTTCTGGTCGAGTTCGTTTAGAACCTTAACGATCGCCTCGACGTCTTCCGGGTAGGCATGCACCACGATGGAGTTGGAACGGGATTCGGCGAAGATTACCGGCTGGTAAAAATTCGTGCGCCGCGACGTGGCGAATTGTTGCAGTCCTTGCGAAATTTCACGGGCGTCGGCATTTTTCAGAACGATGGTACGGGTTTCCATATTCTGAATGGAACTGACGTCCATTTTTGTTATGAAATCCGAAATCGCTTGCAGGGCGAAATCGGGTGCGGCGATAATCAGAGAGTTGGTGTCGCGGTCGGCGATCACCTCGCTGGTGAAGGAAGCCTGGTCGCGCCGTTCCCGTACGTTTCCCCCCGACAGTTTAGCCATCACGATATTTTCGATCATCGCGTCCATATTACGGGACATTTCGCGGGCATCCAGATAACGCAGTTTGAAGACCTGGATCGAGATGCCCTCCTTGGCGGTTTCCTTGTCCAGCTGCCGGATGATGGCTTCCAGGCGGTTGATATTGGCCGCCGTATCGGTGAGTACCAGAGTTTTCGTGCGGTCGTCGGCGATAATGTTGGAATTGGGTGCGATCAGGGGGGTCAGCGCTTCCTTGATCTGCAGGGGATTGGCGAATTTCAATTCGATGATCTTGCTTTGCACACGCGAAGTGGCGTCGCCTTCTTTGGTTTCTCCCATCAATTCGCCCATCTTGAGTTTGGCCGCCGACATGGACATAACAACGATCATCTGATCGGTTTCCTCGAAGGTGATATCCTGGAAACGAAAGGCGGTATCGATGATTTTCATCGCCTGTTCCTGAGTCACCTCGTTGGGATTCATGATGGTAAACTGTCCCTGGACGTCGGGGGTTTTCAGCACCAGTTTGTTGGTCATGTCGCTCAGGAATTTCAATACCTGATCGATCGGCGCATTGTTGAAGTTCAGTTTGAATTTTTTGGGGCCGCCGGGCGTGGCGGATTCGATTTCTTGCGCGGAGACGCCATTGGGAGTGAAAAGCGTGCCGGATTTCAAAAGATCCTTCAGCGATTTGGCGAACAATTCGCCCAGGCCGCTTTTTGTTGTGTCGGTACCGGATGGAACCTGCGAGGGCGCCGGTTCTTCGGCTGCGAAAGGAGCGTCAATCCCTAATCCGATCATCAATCCACCCATGAGTAGCCCCAGAAATAACGGCGTGTGCCATCGCGTTTTCCGGTTGTACCCCGACCCCGTTGCTTGTTTGTATTTCCCAAATTCCATCATGGTTCCTCTCCGATTCAAAAAGCCTCGATGATGTACGATCTAACGGCCTCGTACTTGCCGAAATTGTTGTCGTAATTGTTCCCGTTCACCGTCGCTCAGGCTGCGGAATAAGTTTCTGCGTTCCTCCTGCGACATCCGCTCGAGTTGTTCGCGGTTCATCCCGCGAAACGTGAAATTGGCGGGGAGATTGGGCATTCCCGACGGTCCGCCCGGAGGAGGAGCCGAGGGCGATCCGGAAGGAGAGACAGCCCTGTTTCCACCTCCCCGGCGGGATCCGGGAGGGCCGGGAGGAGTATTTGGCGGCGATGAGGGACCGGCTCCTTCGCCGCCCTGGAACATTTCGACGGTTCTCGAATTCCCGTTTTCTTCTTCGAGTACAACGCGGTTGATGCCAATTTCTTTCAAGGTCGCTTTGCCGACATTTTGTCCGACGCCGACTTCCTGTCCGTTGATGACGGCTTTATCCATGTATATGGCCGATAGCATGTAATTCAACTCTTCTTTTTTGAAGATATTCTTGGCCGGTTTGCGAGGTTGTTCCGGATTCGATGGTGGATTGGAACTGCTGGGAGCGGGTTGCCCAGAATCGCCGGGCTTGCTTTCGGTGGCGGCGGGTTCGGATTTTTCCGTTTGAGCGATCAGGTTATCGACTTTTTTCAATTCGACGGCGGCCACCCCCCAGGCCACGATTTGGGAAAAAGCCAGAATGGCCAGAAGCGCCAACACCAGGGGTTGCCAATAGGTGCGCGCCAGTTGCGTCCAACGGTCGGGGATCGAGTGTCTCATCGTTCTACCTCTGCACGAGAGAAGGCGAGACCGGTTCCGGTTTCGCCTCCAGTAAATACGTCGTCAGCGTCATGGAGACTTCCAGATTCGGCTGATTGGCGTCTTTGAGTTTGGTACGAAGCGCTACGGGATGACAAATATATTTTGCGCCGCGCAGGTTGTTGAAGAAATTGATCAGTTGATCGAATTGGCATTCCAGATTC
>CAZFOX010000176.1:0-8731 GCA_964520565.1 uncultured bacterium
ACTCTTTCCCGATTTTCAATCCCATCGGATATCCAGCAACGACTTATCCGGTGGCAATCAGGATTGGATCGGTATAGAACCGGGTGAAACACGGATTCTGGCGGATGTCCAGGGACCGGGCGCCATTACACACCTGTGGAATACCGTCGATGCGGAAAAGTACTATCCACGAATGTTGATTCTTCGGATTTATTGGGACGGTCAGGAAATCCCGTCTGTGGAAGTTCCCCTCGGCGATTTTTTCGCCGTGGGTCATGGTTTGGATCGTCCGTTTCAGAGCGCGGTTGCCGATGCATCGTCCGAAGGCCGCGCCCGGAATGTGTATTGGTTTATGCCTTTTCAAAAATCGGCCAAAGTCACTCTGTCGCATGAAGGTTTTTTCCGGGTGGATAAGTTTTACTTTTATATCGATTATCGTACCTACTCCTCTCTCCCCGAAAATCTTCTTTACTTTCACGCGCAGTACCGGCAGGCGGTTCCCAACGAAGGTGTCGATATGAAGGGGAAGAACCGGGATGGTGCGACGAATTACGTTCTTCTCGATACTACGGGAAAAGGGCAGTATGTGGGGAGCGTAATCAGTGTGCAAATGAACGAGGATGGATGGTTTGGCGAGGGAGACGACATGTTCTTCGTGGATGGCTCGGATAAACCCTCTCTTTTGGGAACCGGTACGGAGGATTATTTCAACGACGCCTGGGGTTTCCGGGAATTTTCCTATCCCTATCATGGGGTAACTCTATGGGAGGGATATAAAAAAGGAGACCGGGGTACCGCATATAAATGGCACTTGTTCGATCCAGTGGCTTTTCAGACCTCTCTGAAAGCGACTCTCGAACACGGACATGCCAACGACCGGCACGACGATTGGTATTCGGTGGCTTTTTGGTATCAAACGCTGCCCAGCCCCGCTTTTCCTCCTCTCCCGGGTGTGTTTGAACGGCTCCCGGATGAAGGCCAATGGTATGCAAAACGCCTTTTTCTCAACAAAGAACTGGCTTTGCGAACCGATCGGGGGCAATGGCCGGAAGCCATTCAACGAATTGAGGAATACCTGCAGGAAGATGGCAATGCCGATGCCTTTGGATATTGGACATTACGACGCAGCCTGCTCGCGAAGCGGATGGGCAATTACGAACAGGCGCGTGAATGGCTCGCGCAGGCTTTGGAAAAAAGCGATTCAGACACGCCCAAAGGGAACGAAAGAGACGCCAAATGGATTCACGAAATGGCGGAATGGGAATCTCCCATCCTGGAAAAACGCAAAAACGCTCGTTTCTATGCTGCTTGCGACGATTCGTATGAATTGTTCGTGGACGGAGTGTCGGTACAGAAGGGAAGCGGATGGAATCGGATCGATTCTTTCGAGATCCCTCTACCTCGAGGCAAACACCTCATTGCCGTTACGGCAAAAAATCAGGGCTCCAAAGCGGGTTTCCTGCTGCAAATCAGCCACCGGGATGGATTGGAACTCACCGATTCCTCCTGGAAAGTATCACTGGATGCACCGGAAAACTGGATGAAGAATACATTTAACGATTCCCAATGGAAAGATTCCGAAATCGTTGGACGTCCGGGCGTGGGCAATTGGATGAACTATCAACCCCGGTTTACTTTTCTTGCCGATTTTCTCATGGCGTCTTATATTTGGTCTCCGGATGGAGTTAATGAGGGACAAACCGTCTATTTTAGGAAAATGATTCAGATTAAATGAATGTTATTTTCTCTCTTGGAGGAATGAAAACATTCGCATGATTCAAACTCCTTTCTTGTGTCATTATGAGTCCGCGTCGGTTATAGCCTGGGATATGGTATCAAGATACCCTTTTTGCATGGAATAGAAGCCAGGAGCGGCGTATTTTCCGCCCTTGCAATACTTTTGGAAAAATAATCATCATGTTTCGTAAAAAATTATCGAAATTCGATTGGTGAGAGGGTTTATTTTTTGATTTTTTTGGTGAAAGAGATAAATTATCCAAATCGGGCGAATCCGGTTTGAAGATAGTATCGAATTCCTATCGTGAAGAAAATAGGAAGATATTTCTTATTGTGCTGTGTTTTCCCAAATGGGAAATGGGATCGGAGAATTGATGGATTTCATCGAGGTATGCTTGTTCAATGTGGAAACAACCTGTTTATTTTGCGATGCTTATGCTTGCAGTTCTTTTTGGGGCAAGTCAATCAAATGCAAATATCGGCCTGTTCGATAAAACCGCCGATTGGGGCGGTCCCGATAGTCCCCCCCGGCGGGGAATGAATAAGGTTTCTGGCTCGGCATCTTGCGTAGACGGTTTTTACTCCATCGCAGGACAGGGCGACGATATTTGGGATGAAAGCGACGAAGGGTTTTATCTGTTTACCGAATTACCGGGCAGTCAATCCATCTCCGGCCGTGTCATTTGGGAAGATCCAAATAACAGTGACTGGGCTAAAATTGGTTTGATGATACGGGAAAATGGAGCAGATTCTCGTTCCCGCCACTACATGTGTTTGCTTCGCGGCGCCTTGTATGGCGATCTATGTGGCGTGCAATGGCGCAGCGAGTATGGCGGCATTTCCGATTGGGCCGATATTCATCCACCGAATAATTCCAAAGGTTATGTTCCAGCCGATGCCGATGCGGCGATCTGGTTCCGGGTATCGCGCATCATGGAAGAGGGGCTGGTCGTCAGCGAATGGTCGTACAACGGCGTCGATTGGAATATCGGCCATATGGCTTCTATAACCTTTCCGGAAACGATTGCCTGGGGGATTGCGATCACAAACCATCAGGACAATCAACAATTGGCTTTTGCGTCTGTGGAAGGTTTAACGATCGGTAAACCGAATCTAGAAGTTGTTTTTGGCAGACGATCGGTGGAAGCACCGTCTTATTTTCAAACGACTTCGTTCTACAAGGCGGGCGATTCGCTAGCCGTTACTCTCACACTCACTAATATATCGGATCGGCCTCTCTCAGTCGATATCTCCGAATCCATTCCGGAAGGATGGATTGTATCCAATATCAGCAACGGCGGACAGGTAAACGATTCTGCGATTCAATGGTCTGCCTTTTCTGTCCCGCCGGGAAAGTTTGATCTCCACTACCAGCTTGCTGTACCCAACCGCCCCGATCCTTTGCTGGTTTTTGGTGGAACCGTAGGAACTCTGCGTACCGAAGGCGATCAATTCCTGTCCTATTTGGCGGATGGGATTGGAATTTTCGACGGTCATGTCGATCTGGGAGTAGTGGCGGCAGCGGGCGGCGCGCAATTCGATTCGGATTGGAATGAATATGAGGTACTCGGCAGTGGCCAGGGACTTCGGAATCTGGCGGATGAGTTCCACTTTCTTTACAAGGAAGTGCATGGCCCTTTTTCTATACGGGGAACGATCGATCTCGATCCGTTAGAGAGTAGGAATGAATGGGCGAAAGCCGGATTGATGATACGAGATGATTTGACGGCGGATTCCGCCCATGCTTCCATCATGATTCGAGGCGATTATCAACACGATCCTCAATGGCGGCCGGTTCAATATGGCATGACATTCCAGGATGCGCTGAGTGCGGATAATGTCGGGGAGTTCGAAATCGAAAAAATCGGCGATACGATCCGGCTTTATTATATTTCAGCAAAAACCGGCGAACGGATTTGCAGCCGGTCTCTTATCATTCCCATGGCGGATCCAGTCTATGTAGGATTGGCCGTCTCTTCTCAGGATGATGGAAATCTATCCGCGGGCTATTTTAAAGATGTGGAGTTTCGCTCGTTTGATGGATATGCGGAGCGTTCTCTCGGCTCTTCTACTCTTCCCGTCAATGGAGGATGGATTACCGGAAACCGGATTCAGGTAAACGTGCGCGCGGGCATAAGCATGGATGGGATTATAACGGAAAACCTGCCGGAAGGTTTCCTGGTTGACAACGTGAAAATAACCCATGGCCAGGTGAAGATAGAAGAAGGTGTCATTGTATGGACGGTGAATCAAATAACTGATTCCGCCGAAATGACTTACGATATAAATGTTCCAGCCTCTTCGGCTGATCGGCTTGCCCTTTTCAATGGAACGTTTGCCGATCTTCCGATTGGGGGAGAGGATACCCTCATTCCGATTGCATTTCAGGTTCCTTTCCTCGATCGATCCGTAGTATTAGACGGAATTCTGTCACCCGGCGAATACCAGGACGCTTACCAGGAAGTTTTTGATCATGCCGATCGAATCCCTCCCGGCGTTCACATGGAACCGACCGGGGGAGAAGTGGAACGCGGGAAGGAAAACGCCGTACTCTATCTCTTTCACAACGATGATTATATTTACGTTGCGGTTGATGTCACCGATCCCGGTATTCTGGATTTTGAATCGGGCAGCGAAGTATGGATGAACGATTCAGCGGAATTATACATCGATGGAAACCTGAGCCGATCCGAATCCAAAGAAAACGATCTTTGGGGTTTTCAGGCTACCGTC
This sequence comes from uncultured bacterium, assembly GCA_964520565.1. GTDB lineage: Bacteria > Hinthialibacterota > Hinthialibacteria > Hinthialibacterales > Hinthialibacteraceae > CAZFOX01. The sequence goes on from CAZFOX010000176.1 coordinate 4,450, forward strand.
CTGGGGAATGGCGGAAATGTATCGGGAAACGATGCTCCCGCAATATTTCCCCTCGCGGCTGGGGGCGGTTCCACTCTTCAGGGAGGAAAATACTGGAATGCAGGTGCCCGTGTAAAAGACTCCGGAAAAGGGTATATCGTTGAATATGCCGTGAATAAGCCATTGGTGCTCGATCCTCCAGGACGATTCGTAATTGGATTTGACGTTCATATCAATGGCGCGGATGGAATCGGAACTCGAACCGGTAAATGGGCTTATTGGAATACACGTCTGGATAGGATGCCGGAGGATTTTGACTACTGGAATAACGAACAAGGCTGGGCGGCTATTGAATTGGGAAAAAAGGAAACCACCCGGATATTGGATTGGGATTTGTACTGAAGAGAGAGTTGTCAGGGATTCAATTTTTTTTGCAGTTTCTCATACCGCTCGCGGTAAATGGGATTGTTGGGTTCCATTCCGATAGCCGTCCGAAGAGCATCCAGGCTCTCTTGAACCTGTCCGTTGGCATAATAAGCCCACCCCAAAAGATCGTAATCGAGAACGGTTTTTTCCTTCTCCGGAATACTATTCAATAGTTCTATAACCGGTTGCGGTTTCTTATCGGTCGTGAGCAGGATTCGAGCGAGTGTGCGTTTGGCGGAAGCCAGGTTTGGATTGATGGAAAGCGATTTTTCGGCAAGACCTCTCGCTTCGGTGAATCGCTGCTGTGCAGTGCGAATCAGGGCCATCCCCACCAAAAAACGGGGTTCTTCCGCATTCATACTCAATAATTCCTGAAACATTTCCGCTGCTTTATCGAATTGCTGGCGTTCCTGGTAAATAAGCGCCAAATTATAGCGGGCTTCCACATTCTTTGGATTCAACCGGATCGCACGCTGGAAATGCGATTCGGATTTTTCATTTTGTTTGTGCATAAAGTAAATGGTTCCCGCTTCGATGTGAATCTGCACGGCATCCTGAATGGCTTGTTCCCGATCGGTTTTTTCTTGGATGTTCTTTTCGATATATTCCTGTTCTTCGTTCTTTTTCTGTTGGAATCTCTCCAGCATTTCCTTGGTTTGTTCCGCTTTCCCCTGTTTGCGGTAGATTTTTCCCAGAAGGTAAAACGGTTCGGGAAGGCGGGGATCGGCTTTCATGGCTTCTTGCGCCTGCTCTTCCGCTTCTTCCAGGCGATTGGCGGCGAAATACCGCTCTCCCAGATAGATGCGCGCTGTAGCGGTTTGGGGATAGTACTTCACTTCCCGTTCGAAAGCCTGTAAGGCTTCATCCATTCGATTGAGTTTTTGCAGCGCGAGGCCAAGCCGTTCGTTGGCCTTGGCAAAATCCGGTTGCAGGTCGAGGGTTTTTTGATACCACTCCACCGCTTTCTCGTAACGGGTAAGTTTATTATAGAGAAAGGCGATCAGGTCGAGCAGAATGGGCTGGTTGGGTTTGAGTTTAAGACTTTTTTGAAAAGCCTCTATCGCTTCTTCATATTTCTGCGCACGCTGATACATATACCCCTGAATTGTATAACTTTCGTTCGTATTGGGGTATTCGTTTTGAATTTCCTGCGCTATTCCCTGGCAATATTCAAAAACGTTTTCCGGCGTGATTTCTTGCGCCCATCCCTGGGATAGAGTCGAGATTGTAAAAATGATGAAGAAGGATATGCGGATTGGATACATGGTTTTATGAGTTGCGCTATGTAAAAAACTGTCATTGAATTGAGTGATAGATTAACCGATATTATCTCCTGAATTTCGATTCGAGTCTAATGGGGTATAGGCCAATTTCGAGATTAATCATGATAAGAAAAAGGCCGAATCGATTCGGCCTTTTACAGATGATTTCACTGTTTCCCGGAAAAGGGATATCTTACGGTAATTCTTTGATCCGGATGTTCTTGAAGAAGGCGGCTTTTTTGAAATCGTTGCGTTGAATGGCGATTCCACCCTTTTCCAGTTTGTGTTTCAATCCCTCGATTTTCGAGGTATCGACGCCGTCCTGTACCACTTCGCCGTTGACGGTTACCCAGATTTTCGGCGCGTCGTACTTGATCTCTACGCTGTTCCATTCACCAATGGGTTTGAAAGCGTTTTTCGTGGGAGCGACGTGGCCGAAAATGGCGCCCGGCCATTTGTTCTCTTCTTTTTTCCCTTCATCGTCGGCCAACTGAATCTCGAACGAGGATTTGTAAACCTCTTTTTTCGGCGTATGGATCAGAATCCCGCTGTTGCCTTTCGGTTCGAACATCACGTCGAAACGAAGGATAAAGTTCTTGTATTCCTTCTTCGTGATCACGGCCCAATAATCCCAGCCGCCCACTTTCAGAATACCGCCTTCTTCAACTTTAGGACCGGCTTTTTCCATGCCTTGAATGATCCATCCATCCAGGTCCTTCCCATTGAAGATCGTTTCAAAACCTTCTTCCGAATCAGCGGCAAAAACCGGCATGCCGATTACGCCGGCCACTGCAAACAGCAGTACGAACGTCAGAGTGTGCAAAGCAAGATTCTCTCGTTTCATGTTTTCCTCCAGTTTTTATGGCGCTTAATTTACCAAAACCGATCGGGGATCGAGATTGGATTTTCTCTTTATATTTCCGCAGAGAACTAATTCATGTTGTATCCATTTGTCCGGTTTTTTTCAAGTTCCACGAGATTCATCCAGAAGGGTTTTCAATCCGGCAACCGTTTGATTCGAATCTGCCGGTAATAGACGGCTTTTTTATTCTCTTCCCGCTGGAAGGCGATTCCACCTTTTTCCCGTTTGTTCATGATCCATTCTCCTCATCGGTGCATAAATCGGATTATGGGGCCTATCCTACCCTTCGCTGGTTATTGAGTTGCGGCTAAAAAACAGGGGAATTATTTAGTGCGGTTCTCAAAAGTTTGTGCGTTAATTTCACGCTCCATCTTCGAAAAAGCCGATCATTTCTGGCTTTTTCGAAACGCGAATATGAACATCATTATGAGAACCACTCTAATTCATATACCCGTGGGCTTTCAGGTTTTCTATTTCCTCGGGCGATAAGGAAGGAAGATCTACCCCGTTCAATGAACGCACCTGATCTTCTATGTTCCGGCATTCTTCCAAGTGATGCATCAGAATGGATTGAAGGTTTTCTAAATTGGCGGTGTCTTCTTGAATCCGATTGGTCTGTTCGAATGGATCGCTGGATAAGTCGAAGAGTTCCCACCGTCTCTTCTCCGGCCAGTGGATCGCTTTGATTCCATCTCGAAGAATCGCTTCTTTATCCGAGATATGAGATTCTGCGCTATTGCCGCCGCCGTGATGAAGAAATACCAGCCGCTGTTCGAATTCTGGCGCAGATGCGCCATTGATCAGTGGCATTAGGCTTCTCCCTTGCCGTTTAAGGGGCGATTCCCAATTATAAAACTCGGTCAACGTCGGGAAGATATCCACATGCATTACCGGTTCGCTTACGATTTTCCCCATTGGCAATTGTGGAGGATAAGTAAAAATTGACAGGGTTCGTACGGACTCCTCGAAAACGTTTGCTCCGTGCCCGTTCCACCAATGCTCCCAGAATTCTTCTCCATGATCGGAGACCAGCCAGATCGCGGTTCGGTCGAGTAATCCCTGTAAGGCAAGTTCTTTCAGTAACTTACCGATTTGCCGGTCTTCCTGGGTGATTTCTTCGGCATAGGCGTCGTGAAGGGCATTGCTCGCATCCAAAATCGATTTCGCACTGGGAAGGCCGACGGGTATCTGCGTTAGTCCTTTATATAAGCCCTTCCAGGGAAAAGACGGCTGGTAGGGCTGGTGCGGCCCCATGTAATGCAGGTAAAGAAAAAACGGCTCATCGAGAGTTCGTAAATTTCCGATTCCTCGCGGAGTGACCTGCGATTCCCATACGGAACTTTCAAATAGGTGAAATCCCTGATCGAATCCATAGGCCGGGCTGATTTGGGCGTTGCTGGAGACGGCTGCTGTCCGATAACCTGCCTGTTGAAAAGAACGCGCTAACAAAGGTACGCCCATATGCAGAGCCGCTCCCTGGATGGCATGGCGAACCGCTCCGTGCGCAAGGGGATGTAAACCCGTGAAAATCGATCCGACGCTGGGGCGAGTGGAGGAAGAAGCGCCGTACGAATTCGAAAAAAACACCCCCAGCGAGGCGAGCATATCGATATGGGGCGCAATAATGAATCGATGCCCGCCGGGAGGAGTATGATCCAGGCGCAAGGTATCGATTAGAATCATGACCATATTTGTTTTATCGGTACTCATCTCAAGACGAATCGGCGGTTTGGCTCCAAATAACCGGCGAATC
>CAZFOX010000177.1:0-8713 GCA_964520565.1 uncultured bacterium
TATTTTGTTCGCAGCGACCGATGTGATCGGGCTGCATTGGTGGTTCAAAAGATATGGAAATGATAATGACGACCGGTTCTATCCCTGACAGCATTCCACTCCGGTCTTGTCATGAATCTTCCCCGGACGCATACAGGCCGCGGAGCGTGGGATACAGGCGTTGGTATGCCGTAAAAAGGCTATCGTATTGACGTACGCGTCCCGGATTGGGTTGGCATTGAGCCGCATTGCGGACAGTGCGTCGAACGGCATCGTCAAAATCGGAGTATAGATTGACTCCCCGGCCAGCGAGCAAGGCGGCACCCAGGCAAGCGGCTTCGGTGACTTGAGGATATGTCAAAGGAATATTGCATATATCGGCTTTTAACTGGAGCCAGAGCGGGCTCTTGGCTCCACCGCCCACCGCATGCAGTTCCCGGATAGGAATTCCGCCCTCTTTCAGCAAATCGAGATTGATACGTAATTCAAATGTGAGACCCTCCAGAATGGCTTTGGCGAGACTGGCCCGGTTGGTGGAAAAGGTCAGCCCCAGAATCGCTCCCCGGGAGGCCGTATCCATCCAGGGAGTACCGCTGCCTGCGAAATGGGGCAATACCAGCAAATCCGTCGGTTCTTCCGGCGCGCCATCAAGAATTAGGTCGTAAGCGTCGCGGCCTGAAGCGCGTGCCTCTTTCAATTGCTCTTCACAGAACGAATCGCGGAACCAACGCAACAAAAGACCGCCACTGTGATTGAGGGTCATGGCCAGATAGAGGCCGGGAACCACATGACGATAGACGGAAATATTACCCCGGCGCAATGGTTCCGTGAGCGCGGGCGAATCCATGACCATTTCCACAACCTCTGCCGTGCCGGTGGATACCATCGCCGATCCCGCTCGGATCGCACCGCTGCCCAGCGCCGCACAGGCCTGGTCGTGACCACCGCTGACGAGAGGCATTTCGTGATGAATCCCCAGTTCGTGCGCCAGCTGGGGACGCAGAGAACCGATGACGCCGCCTTGCAGGGGAGCGAGGGGCGCGAGGCGCGAGCGATCGATTCCGCAGGGTTCCAGAATATCGTCCGCCCAATCTCCCTTCACGAGGTCGTATAGTTGAGTGCGCGATGCGAGGCAATGCCCGATCGAGGCCTCTCCGCAGAATCGGCGGAGGAAAAAATCTTCATACAAGTGAAAGCATGCAGCGTTTTTCCATAAATCCGGTTCGTTTTTTTGCAGCCAAAGCAATTTAGGAAGTGTATTGATGGTATGAATGGGCATACCCGTCTGGTGAAAAAGAGGTTCCGCGCCGAATCGCTCGGAAAGCCACTGGTTCTCGGCTGTGGTGCGCGTATCCATCCCGAGAATTGCGTAGCGCATGGAGTACCCACTGCGGTCGACCGGAATGACCGCCTCTCCCTGTACCGACAGAGCCATTGCCTGAGGAGGATCGTCCCGCCCCGCCTCGGATAGCGCATCTTCGAGCGATTGCCAAGCGATTTGCCAGACTCGCTCGGCGTCCTGCTCGGCCCATCCCGGATGAGGGGAACGGATCGAATATTCACGGGCGCATTGTCCCAGGATTTCTCCATCCTCGCGAAATACGATTGCCCGGCATCCGGCAGTTCCGATATCCAATCCAATTAATGACATATCAGCGGTCTCCTAATCGATCCACGGCCAGTAAAAGATCTGCTTCTTCTATTTCACCCGCCATCCATCGATCTTGCAAGCGGCGCAGAGCGAGAACGGTGGACGATTCGGTCAATTCGACATCGTCCAGAGTAATAGGCGTGTCGACGGGGATCATCCTTTTGATTTTCGCCCCTTTGGCCAGTCCGGCTGGCAATAGACGTTCTTGGCGGGCGGTTTCATAGAGATCGATCAGGCAGTAGAACGAGACACCGCCAATTCCATCCAACATATCGCCAGGAAGGAGATTGCGTTTGGCGACCGCGAAAACTTCGGATACAAGGCGATCGAGCGGAACCATATTGGATCGATGGCGAATGGCCAGCATGGCGCAAGTTAGCGGAACCTCGATACTGCATAAGTGAAAGGGACGAAAGAGAGTGTAATAAGGGCCACGTCCCATATCGCGCAGAACCAGCGCTTCCCGGAGGCGAGGATGATCGGTTGTGACGATTAGAAACACACCGGGTGCAACTTGGCCGACGCCATAATCGACGACACCGATTTTGTTCAAGACTCCCCCATCCTTCTTCAAGGCAAAAGTTTTACTAAGATCGTCTCGATGGGTGGAAGGCCCATGCATGCCGCGAACGTCGGGAACCAGCCCGGTGGCGTTAGACACCGCCGCCATTTCAATCATGGTTTTACTTCCGTCTACAAACTCGATCAGCATGTTGGGCGTAAGTCCGCGCCGCGCCGCTTCACGAGCCCAGGCTTCATCAGTCGGCTTGGCGTATCGATCGAGTGGATTGTTTTTCCCCTTCCCGGCGGCGACGATGGTGAATCCCAACGATTGGGCAAAGTCGTACAGTTCCTTGCAAGCCGCAGGTTCATCGCCCGCAGCCAGCGCATACAAGACACCCTTCTTATTAGCGTACCAATTCAGGATCGGTCCGACGGTGATATCGGTTTCAACGTTCATCATCGCCAGATGATGTCCATGCCTCGCCGAACGCAGAGCGGCCTTGGCCCCCACCTCGGGAACGCCGGTCGATTCAAGCATGACATCGATGTTTTTCATATCGGTGACGATCCGGTAATCGTCTGCGACGGCCCACTTGCCGGCAGCCACCGCACAATCGGCCTCGGCGGCCGTATTAACCTCTACCACCTCGCCGGATGTCTGGCCGATCACATAAGCATCTTTCGTTCGTTGCAGGTCGATATCGGCGACAGCACAAACCTCAATGCCTTTCATGCGGGTAACCTGAGCCACTACATCGGTTCCCATCTGACCGGCGCCGATCAATCCAATGCGAACGGGCTGTTTTTGTGTCTCCCGTGCCGCTAATTCTTCATGCAATCCAATCATGGTTGTTTCCTTCTCAAAGGGAGACGATTGCTTTCAAACCCTCTCCACTGGCGGCGGCTGAAAATGCATCGTCGATAGATTCCAGAGGAAAAGTGTGGGTGATCATTTTTTCTGCGGGAATTACATTCCGGTTCAGTAAATCCAGCGCCAACGCGTGTACAGTTGGATGGTAAGAAAAAGAACCTGCCACGGTAATTTCCCCATAATGAATGCGGTTACTGTCGAGGGTCGTCAGGGGATTGGCTTTGGGCAGTCCACCGAAGAGAACTACTCGTCCCCTCTTACGAACCATATGCACTGCCTGAGTCTGGGTTTCGGCGATGGGATTGGCGCAGATCGCAATATCGGCGCCCAGACCGCCGGTCAGTTCCCGAACGCGAACGACGATTTCCTCTTCCAGGGGATTGAGAATGGCATCCGGTTCGAAGCGTTCGCACATACGGCGGCGGTTGGCGCTGGGTTCGGATACGATCGTTCGAGCGCCGCGTATCCGGGCTATCGCCGCGTGCAGACAGCCGATCGGCCCTGCACCGAGTATAACAACCGTATCGTTCAGGTTGGTGCCAGCCTGTTGATGGCAGGCCAGCACCGAGCAACAGGGTTCGGCCAAAGCGGCTACCGCTGCTGGCATCCCGTCCGGTATTTTGTGAACGATGCCGTGGGTTAAAATTTCGCGGGTGAGAATCAGTTTTTCCGCGAACGCGCCTGGATATCCCGGAGTGATCCCCACAAATCTCAAATCGTCGCAGAGATTGAAGAGTCCACGGCGGCAATAATAACACCATCCGCAATGTACGTCCGGTGCAATAGCCAGGCGGTCTCCCACTTGAAACCCGGTAGAGTCTCCCTGGATTTCGACAACGGTACCCGCCGCTTCGTGGCCGGGGACGATCCCTTCCACACCCGGTGGGGGGCCTTCTTTCCAGCGCCGCAGGTCGGAACCGCAGACACCGCAGGCTTCCACTTTCACAACAAGCCCTCCAGGAGGAGCGATAGGTTCGGGATCGTTTCGTAAAACAAATTGTTTTGGACCTGTAAGCCAAGCCGATTTCACAGAGTTCTCCTCTTGGAATACGGATACGCTCGGCCGAGTCATAACCTCCCCAATAAATCACGATGACCCGGCCGAGCTTCCCCTCCCAAATTCAATCAGGTTAATTCTTGTTCTAGTTTGATCCCGACTGCGCCGCCGGGGTGAGTCTCTCCAAATTGTGCCCGGGTGTATCCTTTTTCTTCCAACAGCAAAATACAGAGAACGTCGCAGACGGCGCAATTGATTAGCGAACTGCCGGTGGCGATCATCCCGAAAGGATCGATTTCCCCTTCCGATATGATGCGGTAAACCCGATGGCTTAGTTTCCCCAGCGGCGAATCGGGTTTTTCGGTCAACGAAACGATTTGCGCGCCACGCGATCGTGCGATCTGGGCAAATTGATTGATCTCGGAACTCTGTCCGCCTTTGGAAATAATAAAAATCACATCGTCGGGGGTGATGGCTCCAGCACCGCCGTGAAGGCTGTCCGCCGCATTGATAAACAGCGACGGAACGCCGCAGCAACAGAGTAAATGGGCAAATCGTTGCGCAACAAAGCGCGACGTTCCCGTACCCGTCGTTAAAACATGTCCCTTACAATGAGACAGAAGACCGGCGATTTCGTATAACTCGCCGCTCAGTTGGCCGGATATCTGTTGAATGGCTCGCGCCTCGCATTCCACAATCTCGCGGGCGCGAGCCGCCATTTCATCCCGGTTGCGGTGAATGGGAAGCATCGGTTTACTGTCAGAGCGATTCATTGGACTCGCCCCGGTTGCGGGAATTTTTTCGAAGCATCATCCAGCACCAGCACCCAATCGTTACCCCGTTCGGGCTCGGCGGGAGGATCGAATTCCAGAGTCCCGCTATTGTCGAACGTACCCATTTCCCGGCTCTCCCCCGTTCGGGGATCGAACCACCAGGCTTTGAGTTGGGTTCCGGAGATTATCCCAGGCTTCACGACAAAGGTTTTCCCATACGGCGAATAGACGAACAAATAGCCATCGCCGCGCGTCGCAGTCAAATGAGCGGGGCCATCTTCCTGTCCCCCTGCGATTATCGTTTGATCGGGGACGCGGCTAAGAAATGGACGCGATTCTATCAAGCCACGCAGGTGCATCATATCCCACGCTCCTGGAAGATCGATCACGTCATACCAATTATTTCTCGCCACAGAAATGGGTTGCCGGCCTGGAGCCATCATCTGCCAGATATCATGGCAGCCGTACGTATGACCCAAGCCACCGGAGAACGTTGCCCAATACGCGGCCTGACGAACATCAAAATCGTTGAACCATCCATTTTCCGCTTTCCAGTTTACAGGATGATCTTCATAACGCGGTTCGCCATCCAGACAGGGCTTCACCGGCTTACGATTGTAATCGGCGGACACTTTCTCGTAATTCGGAAGATCGAAATGGGAATGTCCCGATTGCAGCATGTTGAAATCGAGCCATTCGTCGTTATGGAACCAATCCGCCGAACTCCGGCCGCCCTGGGGATGAAACGTTTTCAGATGACGTCCGCCGTCTCCTTCCGCGATCCCTTTCGCCATGGCCCGCCAGATATCTTCCACGTTATCTGCCACCCTGTCTCCACCGAGTATCCAAATAATGTTGGGTTTACTCTTGTATCGTTCTCCCAAGAACCGGCCATAGGTATAGGCGTTGTCTATCGTAAATACTACAGGCCCCTTTCCCCAGGCTTTGGTAATCTTATCGCCCCAGGTGGGGAGCATGCCAATAAAAATGCCCTTTCGTTCCGCCGTGTCCACAATTAAATCCACGTGTTTGAAATAGGCTTCGTTGGGCTTGGACGGATCGTTATCGATCAGAGGTTTATCTCCCAGCGCGTTGGGAGTGTCGAGTCCATCCAATTCGGCCAGAACTACGGCCTGGATGACAGTGAATCTTTTTTGACGGCGGTTTTCGAGGTACTTTTCCGCTTCCTCTCGATTCAGGCGGTGAAACAGTTCCCAAGCGGTATCGCCGAGATAAAAAAACGGCGTTCCATCATCATGAACCAGAAAGCGGTGGTTATCTGATACTTTCAGGTCGCCATGCCGAAAATCGACCGATGGTCCGGAGTGGGGAGTTTCTGCCCATCCTCCCAACGCAACTATCGAAAGGATTGCCATTCCAGCGATCCACGCTCTCCCCCAATGTTTGTTTTTCCCCTTGTGCATTTTTTCAACCTCCTGAAGTGTCCTGCATTCCTCCTGAATGGAAACAGGATTTAAAAAATATGATGTAATTATGAAAATCGATCTAATCAAATTCCTCCAGCAATTTCTTGGCGGTTGCGTGATCCGTGATGAGTACGTTCAGGATACCGCTTCGCAAAGCGGCGCGGATGATATCGTATTTTTTTTCCCCCCCCGCAACGCCGATAACGCGAGGTATTTTCTTCAATTGTTCCAGGGACAGGCCGATGATCCGCCGGTTGATTTCCAGATTCAGCGATTTACCCCGGCTATCCAAAAACCGCAGGATCACATCTCCGGCCGCTCCGGCATCTTTCAATAGGTCTAAATCGCTGGGGCTGAGAATTTGGCCGTTTTGCAAAAGCACCGATTCGGTGGAAAGCACCCCCAAACCCACCACGGCGACGTCGGCTTTGGCGGCCAGCGCCAATGTCTCGGCAATTTGTGTATCGGAACGAAGCGCCTTGGCGGCGGAATCGTTCGAAGCGATGCCGGGCGCGGGGATCAGCCGGTATTGGGCGTTCAATTTGCGCGCTGCACGATTCACCAATTCGGTGGAATGTTCGTTGGTGTTTACAGGTCCCAATCCACCAATCATCTGAACGATGGTCAGATTCTTAGGAGAACTAACGGGAAGAGCATCCACCATACTCGAAATCGTGGCGCCCCACGCAAGACCGATGATTTCGTCTCCCTGCAACGAGCGGATCAGTGTCTCCGCAGCAGAAGGACCCAACTCCCGGGCTACCGCTTTGCCACTGCGGGGATTGCTGACAGAAACCACAACCGCTTCGTCCAAACCGAATCTTCGTTCCAGTTCCGATTCCAGGTTGGCCGTTCCGCCGGATGGAGGAAGAAGAGTGATAGTGACTACTTTTTCTTCACGCGCTTCTTGCAAAAGCCGGGATACTTTCGGGCGGGAAAGCCGGAAACGATTGGCAATCTGCTGTTGTGTCAGACCTTCTTCATAATAGGCGTATGCGATTTTATAGAGCAGCCGGTATCGATCCTGCACATGAAGCATGATATCTCCTCACCAATGAACATATGCTCAAAATTGAACAATAATTCAAATCGTGACAACAATTCCCGATTCTGTCAAGTACTTTTAGGCAGGATTTGAGTGGCTACATGCGGGTTAAGGCTCGTTCTTCCGAATCGAAAAGTTTGACTTTCTCGAAAAAGGGAGCCGTTTTCAAACTCTTCTTTAATGCGTCTGAAAGCCCGCAAAAGGCGGTGGGATGATGAGCGACAAGATCATGAAGAGGACGGGTCATTTGCTGGATGGAGGTAAAACTAACCGCATGTACATTCGCCCAGTTAATGATAACTTTTTGAGTATCCTCTGTGAATAGGCTCTGGATATACACTTTCAGGTTCTGGACGCCTTCTATATCCAAGTCTCCGTTTAAGGACAATATCGAAACTTTTCCAACCTCTCGTTTAGAAATATCTAACATTTGCATAGACCCCCTGAAGTACTTTTTTGCCAGAGGCCAAATTCTACTTTTTTTATAAAAATTGTCAACATCGGAAAATCTAAAATAACCCAACTCATCATCTGCATTTAGCCATAAAAATTTGCAGAATAATAGAGGAAAGTTCCTGATATAGAAATTTATCGTTTGGAGCGAACACGCCGTTCGATTTCCGCAAGTTCTTCGGATGTGTTGAATCCCATCACATCGTAATCGCCTGGCATGCATGCGGCGGTGATATGATAGGCTTCGGCGTGATGGTTACCGGTAAGATCATACACAGCATCGGTCAGGTACAGTTCGCCCTGAGCGTTGTTGGACTGAAGACGTTCGGTAGCCTCGTACAGAGCTGGTGCCTTAAAGATATAAACAGATATATTAACCTGGCCGCATTGCGTTTCTACTTCTTCGGGCGTGAGCCGGAGCCTATCGGATAGAACAAAGGATAATTGCGATTCCGCTAAGGGAAGAGGAATACTTTTTTTTGAAATATACTCGTTTTCGCCGAGAGCCTGCCAGAATGCCGGACTGAGAATTTTACGAAGTTTTTCCGGCCGGTTCCAGCATCGAAGCGCATGATCGCGGTAGGTCTGGCAGGGAACCGGATCTTCCGGCCAGGTATAAAAATCCTTCAGCAGCTGCCGCTGAACCACATCGGGACGTTCAAGAATGGCACGGACACGGCCGTTCTGATCGATCACGACTCGTCCCGAATCCGGCCAGGCGGTTTTTGAAGCCGCCGCCAGGGTTAAATCGGCTTGGGTCTGCGCGTGGGCAATAAGAAGCGTTTCGAGGCCGCGGGGAGTTATATACTTATCCCCCATCGTAACCAGAACGCTGCCTTCATATCCTACATAGCGAAGATAACGAGCCGCCAGGCGGGCGGCATGACCGGTTCCCCGTTGTTCTTCCTGATACAAATAGGTGATCCGTGGATCGCCGGTTCCCAGGCATTGCAAAACATCCCGGTATCCGGTTCCCACAACTAGAATAAAATGTTCGATTCCGAATTCGCGAT
>CAZFOX010000178.1:0-8708 GCA_964520565.1 uncultured bacterium
TATGGCGATATCGAGGATGCCGAACGACTCCTCGAATGCTGCAAAAAGAACAAGGGATTGGTTTATGCCATGTTCGAAACCTCATGTTTTCACGACGATCTCTACGCCATGGAAAAACTATACGCCGCCGGAGTTTTTGGACGTCTTATCTATTCCGAGGGGGAATACTGCCATCCTCATTCACTGGGGGCGCCCGCGCTGGATTCCTATAAAGACTGGCGAAAACACGGATGTCCGATGTGGTATCCAACCCATGCAACGGCTTACTACGTCGGGATCACGCATAAGCCTCTACTGGAGGTTTCCTGCCTGGGGACGCCATATTTCGATAAAGACAAACAGATTCCCAACAACAGTGGGAATATTTTCAAATCGGAAGCCGGTCTCTTCCGTACTGCGGAAGGAGGCGTTTCCCGGATGATCGTATGCTATTCGCAGGGCGAATATCTCGAAGCAGGGCGCATTCGCGGCGAATACGGCGGATTTAACCAAACGTTTACCGGCGATGAAACGGGACAAAAGCGCTACAAAGAAGCAATCGATGGCGGTTTACAAATCAAGAAGCCCGCATTGCCGCCAGGGGTTACTCCCGGGGGGCATGGCGGTTCGCACGGCTACCTCGGCGACGATTTTATCGATGCGATCCTGCGCGGCCGCAAACCGAGAGTCGATATCATCGACGCGCTAAATATGACCGTACCCGGTTATTACGCGCATCTGTCCTCCACAAAGGATGGCGAAACGATGAAAATTCCCCAGTATTCCCTATAGCCGAGCTTTATCCAAACGATTCCCGTTAGCCGGGCGCTGAGGGAGGAGATTATCCGATCTTGGCGTCCGGTTTCTTTGGGGGTGGAATTTGCCTGTATCAGGATTATCGGGATGAATAGAAATTTTTCTTATCCTGACTATCCTGGCAATCCCGTGTATCTTGATTCAGAACGCGGAGATTAAGATTGCTTCGCTTCGTTCGCAATGACAAAAGCATGAATGGATTGAAAGAAATTCTGAGTTGCCGATATCGCAGATAGGGGGATGGCATGAAGTGATCTACCTATACCGCTGGGGGGATCGGATTGCTACCCCGTTCGATTAAACGCTTCCATTAGTTACGAAATTTGTAACAAAGACTCTTCTATTTAGAATCCATCCCGTGTATACTGTTCCTGTGAACTAAGTACTTCCTGTGGATATTATATAATTCTTTTCGAGAGAGATTCTCCCTCCTCTCTCGGAGGCAGCCTTCATCACGGTATCTATTCACTCCATTCTGAAAGGAAACCTCGATCGTGATAAAATCCATTTTAATATATTACAAAAATCTATTATTTTACTTCTTCGTTTTTTCTTTTATCATCTCCATCGCCAATTCAGCGGAACTCGGCATGATAGCCGATATCCAGTCGCCGGTCACTACCGAGTTCGCTGAGTACGTACCCAATTGCGTGGTCGTTGTACCCTCGGTAAAACCTTATGTAATCGCCGACGATTTCAGCAACGTCGCCAATATAGGGCAGTTTTCGTTTAGCGACGTGCAGAAAGAGTTGCTGCGCAAAAACGGTTTCGTTGCCATCCCCAGCGATTTTAAGGAGATGTACGACATTTACAACAAGGCGCTCAACGAAAGCCTACCCATTTTCGTCACAGTGGATAGCGTATTACATGCCTTTCACAAGCAGTTCGATGATATCCTGCGATCCCTGGAAACCCGCTATTTCTATTCCGCCTTACAATCGATGACTCAGAGTCTTCTGGAAGGTTCCATCGATCAATTGTCCCAATCCACCGATCCCCAGATTCAAAATGCCATTCGCCGCAACATCGCCTATTTTTCCGTGGCGAATCAGTTGATCAATCCAGCCTCTTCTCCAATAGCGGACGTGGCTTCGATTGTAGCGCAAGAAATGGAACTCATCCAAAATCACGCCCAGATGATAAGTTCTCCCCTTTTTGGAACATGGGAAGATTACACCCAATACGTTCCGCGTGGCCATTACACCCTCTCTGAGAAACTGAAGCGTTATTTCCTGGCCATGACCTGGTACGGACGTATCACCTTCCATAATCGGGAATCTCCCCCCCTTAGTTATATATGTATTACTCGCGAGATGGCTGAAATCGAAACCCGGCAAGCGCTGTTGATCGTTCAACTCTTAAATTCCCTTGAAGTGAATGGAGAACCGATTCAATCGTTGTGGGAGCGTATCTACCAACCCACCGTCTTTCTAGTGGGGCAGTCCGACGATTTGAATCTACGCGATTACACCCTCGCCGCTCGCTCCATTTACGGCCTCGATTTCGCCCAGTTGCCTCCCGACTCATTCGCAGATCCCAACCAGTTGGCCGCTTTTATGGAGTACCCCAACCGTCCCGCTTCACAGATTTCACCGATTTTCTGGGGTGTAGGATACCGCCTCATGGGGCAGCGTTTTCTTCCCGATGGATACATCGCGCAGACCATAAATCCTGGGACGTCTGGAATAGATATCAGCGGTTTGGAGATCATGGCGGTGTTAGGCTCGGATCGCGCTTTTGAGATTATTGAAGGATGGAATATCGATTTAGAAAAACATCATCAATTGCGCGAGGAATTCACTGCATATAAGCCCTCAGTCTGGGCGCAAAGCGTTTACTGGAACTGGCTTTATTGCCTGATGCCCGTGCTTGCTCTTAAAGGCGAGGGATTCCCCACATTCATGCAGAGCGAAGCGTGGCGCGATAAGGATTTATCCTGTGCGCTGGGATCGTGGGCGGAACTGCGTCACGACACGATTCTGTATGCAAAACCGGTTTATTATGGGGGCCTCGACGATACGGCCAATGCCTTCGAAACCGAATACGTCGAACCCAATCCCTGGGCGTTTGCCCGCCTGGCCGCATTGAGCCGCTATCTGTTGAATGGACTGGGAAATCTCGATCTTCTTCCAAAAGAAAACGATTACCAGGGGAGCTATTTTACTCCACGTCTGCAAAAAATGCTCGAAGTAACCGAAACGCTGCAAACCATCGCTGAGAAAGAACTGACTCAACAACCGATCACGATCGAAGAGCGCCGGTTCATTCGTACCTTTGGCGATCCATTAGCCTGGCTCTGCACCATCGACGAACGCGGACTAAGCAGCTCGATGGGGGCGCCCGATAGAAATTGGGACGACATGGCGGTTATCGCCGATGTCTTTACCAACACGGAAACCGGTACGGTTGTGGAGGTTGGCGTTGGCCGGCCTTTGACGATTTACACGGTGATTGGAACGAGCGAACGCTTGTCGATTGCCGTCGGTTCGGCTTTCTCCTATTACGAATTCTTTCAACCGATGAATGAACGCCTGACCGATGAAGCCTGGCGTAAAATGTTGGACGAATCGAAACAACCCGCATTGCCGTATTGGACTCAGTCCTATGCCGTACCAGTATTTGTTTCTAAACCACCCGATTTTTTCGATGGCCCTAAAGGAGGTTTCGTGGAAATCCGTTATACTCTGAGCCCTTCCAGTCAATATCTCCTCCAGGGAGACATGCTGACGGTTCGCTTGATCTTTGATGCGCAAAATATCGAAATTATTAGGGAATATGAGATCGCAGGATATAAGGAAAAAGGATATGTGGAAAAACTATTGGCTTCTCTTACCTCATCCCTTTTCGTGCAAATCGACGTCAAAGGCCAATTAATCGAAAAACAACTGGTTTTTGACGAATCGACCTCCGATCCCTACGATTATTCCGCCGTTTTCGATACCGCAAATTGGCCAAAGGGCGATTACATGGCGATAGTTTATAATCCTTCCTATCTTGCGATTACCGCGACGAAAATATTCACTCTATTCGACGATCCCAACCTGCTCCCATCTCCAACGCCAACACCGACCCGACCCCCGACTCCAACCCCTACCCCATCTCCAACTCGTTTTCCGGCATTTGCCGAAATCGCCGAGAATACGTTGATCGTTACCGACGATATTTATTCCATCGACAATCTGCTTGGTTCGTTCGATGTGGACGATCCCGACGATCTCGGCTTGGCGATCCGCTGGAAATTTCCCTCAAGACCCTACGTGGATTTCCACGTTTATGTAAGTGTCGACAGTGCACCCATGGAATATCTCGGACGTACGGGTAATGGAGAGAATTCATTTCTGGAATGGCGAACAAACAGGATTAACATCTCCAATGCGTTCGTGGATGGGCCTCAATTCAAAAAAACATACCGGTTTGCTGTCTATGGACTCTTAGCAGATGAAACGAACGATTTTATCGAATCGAATGAAACCGTTTATTTGATTACAACCGGCGATCCGACGCCCACGATGCAGCCGACGCCCACACCGACATTCATCCCGGTCTTTGTCGATCAATGGCGTTTATATGAATAATTAACGATATCAATTTTAGTAATATGTATGTAATAAGGCAGGATGGGTCATTTCCCGCCCCATCGTTTGTTTACACCATAAATGGATCGAGACAGATTGATCCTTTCTACACGGCAGGGGTTTCGATCCTGTTTTTTAGGTTCCGCTGGGAGCGTTGATTTCGCGTTCGGAGGCTCTGCCCGGGCCGTAGAGATAGATATTTCCCATACTGATGAGTCCGTTGCTGGCCTGATAGGAGATCAGCCAGTTCCAGCGGGGAGCGCTCGAGTTGGGGTGATAGAAAAGTTGGTCGGGTCCCACCGAACAGAGATACCATTGGTATTTAAATTCGGGGTCGTAATTTTCCCACCAGGCGCTGCCCGTTCCCCCGCAGGTTTCCCGATCGTGGTAAATGTAGTTATAGGGAGGCGGGTAAGCAGGTCCGTGATTGGTCTCTTTCCCTTGAGTCATGAAGGGATCCCACAGCACGGCGTTGCTGATGTACGACACGGGCGTGGTGAGTTTTTTAAGACCGTATTTTCCCAAGTCGTTATTTCCGTTGAGCATGAAGGGGGGATACCGATTGTGGTCGAGGTTATACATATCCAACGCCATGCCGATGGCCGCGATATCGCCTTGAACGCGAGCGACTAACGCCCGCGTACGCGCGTTGAGAAAATTCGGAACCGCAATGGCCGCCAGGATGCCAATAATAGCGACGACGATGAGAAGTTCGATTAACGTGAATCCTTTTTTATCGATCATGTCACGGCGTCTTTCCTATCAATCATACACCCAAGGCAACGATTTTATCCTATTCTTTTTTTGTTTCTTGCATAGGTAACGATGACGGTCTCGATCCGCCTTGCATTCTTCAATGAGAATCCATAGCCAAAGATATTTAAAATTCGGGTATCTGCAAATTCTTCAAGGCTCCAAAAGTAGTCTGAGAGACAAACTCTTGGAAACGCCTTGAAAGAATCTATTTGACTGTCGGGTATCCATGGGCTATACTTCGGCTATACATTGGAGTCGAATGATGATTACAAAAATCCAAAAATGGGGTAACAGCCAGGGAGTTCGGTTTAGCAGGGAAATGCTTGAACGCGCCGGGATCGGTGTCGGCGATGAGGTCGAGATCGAGGCGCAAAACGGCTCTCTCGTCGTGACTCCGTGCCGCCGCATACGCGGTGCGCACGATTTACGCGAACTGGTTTCCAAAATTCCCGATGGTTATCGATCCGGCGAATTGGATTGGGGCGCTCCCACCGGGAAGGAAAACTGGTAAATGCCAGCGTACGTTCCTCGCAAAGGGGATTTGATCGCCTTAACCTTCGATCCACAGTCCGGCCACGAACAGCGGGGACGGCGTCCCGCCCTGGTCGTCAGCAACGACTTATTCAATCGGCACACAGGGCTCTGCCAGGTGTGTCCGATCACCAATACCCGCCACGATTTTCCGTTCCACGTCCCGATTCCAGAAGGCCGGGGGATCACCGGTTTTGTGATGGTCGAACAGATCAAATCGATCGACTTTCGTTCGAGGAAAGCCAAACGCATCGGACAAGCGCCGCCGGAAACGCTGGACGAAGTGTTGGCCATTCTGGATGCGTGTATTTATTGAGCCATTCTCATTGCCGCCGCGTTTTAGCAAGAACGTTTTCCAAGGTTTGACGGTAAAATGAAATCCAATCGGGCGACCCTTTCAGAAGCGATGTCCGTTTCGTTCGATTCCGTAAGCTGCCGCTTACGGCTATTCATGGTGATCCCTTTTCGGGATCGAATGGATGAGATTTGTGCAAAAAGTATAGAATGAGAAACCGGCCCCGAAGGGATCAGATATAAGTAGCCGCAGGGAAGCGTTTAGTATGCCTGAGTGTGAGCGCCAACCATCAGAAACTCAACGATTTCGTAATTTTCTACGACCTTGAAAATCAGCCGCATATCTCCTCCCGCGGATATGGCGCGAAGCCCCTGATACTTGCCGTGCAGGGCATGGTTGTGAAGTAAGGGATGGTGCGGATCGCTCTGGAACGTTTCAATAGTTCGTTCGACTTTTTCTTGGATTTTGTCGGAGAGTTTTAGAAAATTCTTTGTGAAGTTTTTATGGTATCGGATTTCCATTAGATGGTTGGCGCGCCTCGTAATCGTCTTAGATGGTTTATGGCTTCTTTGCCTGTGAAAGGCCCTTCCATGTTTTTCCCTTGCTTGGAATCTTCTAGGGCTTCGCGAATAAGCGCGTCGTCTTCTTCGGAAAATTTCTCTTCCGTTTCAAAGTGCTGTATGATGACTCGTCTTTCTTCTGGCGGAAGTTTTTCCATCTCCATTATAATTTCTTCGGTGGTTTTCACGATCGTGTTCTCCATCTGAATGGTAATGTTCTCACTCATTATACTACGCAAATCCGGGAATTTGTCAAAAAGAAATCCAATCCTGAAGTGATTGCCTGGCGTGGAATCCTCTTCGGGCAACTCTTTCAGGGTCGATGTCCGTTTCGGTTTGTTCCGTAATCTGCCGCTTACGGCTATTCAGGGTGATCCCCTTTCGGGGATTGGAATCGGTATCGCCGCACATCCCCTCTTCCCCCCGGGAAATGAACCTCACGTTCACCTTTTTAGAACGTGAGGGTCTTTGAGGGGGAGGGAAATGGAAAAATGGTTGAGACAATTAAATAAATCCATTAAAATGGTCTTGTTATAATCTTAAAGAAAAATAGGAAAGAATGCGATTGTGACCGAAGCGGCGATTCGACTGCATATCGAAGTATTCGAAGGGGGCGGTTTTTTTGGCGACCAGCCCGGACGTTCCCGGACTCGTGGCGGAAGGACGCAGCGTTACCGAAGCCGTGGAAATCGCGCAGGGCATGACGCGCAAGATCGTGGAATCGTGCCTCGAACACGGGGATCCGCTTCCCCCCGCTTTAGCGGATCAAACTGAAACCCCTCCGCAATTTGATTTGTTGATCCCTGATCCCCCATCATTCCAAGGATATGGCGGAAGGAACGCTTCGCGCTATTTTACGGGAAGCCGGGATTGATGGAGAAGATTTTCTTGGAGTGAAATAGGTTGTGGTATGCGGTGGGTCGGTGAAGATATACCCACCCTTCGTGGCTAACAAAACATATAGCCCAATAGTACGGCCCAAAATAGAGCGATGCCGGAGAAAACAGTGGATAGTAGCCGAGCCACTCTTGCATAGGCGGGGAAAAAATACCGGAGTACCCAGAGAAAAATGGCAAGGGAGAAGAATCCCAGCATCGAAACAGACGCAACCATTCGCAGCCGATCGGCATCATACTCATTGATAACGCGATTGATCGTGGAAGCGTATCCATCCAAAAGAATAATAGAGAAAAATATGCTCCCTCACAATAAAACATCGGAATAGCGCCGTAGGAAATCTTGAGTCAAATGAAGGAGGCTCTTACTTGATTCGAGAGAATTCATTTTTCCCCCAACGTAACGATTTAGCCAAGTTGGATGAGGAAGTTTTTTTATCCATTGATTAATTCACGCAAATGATGGGTCGATATAGATTGATCTATCGAATAATCGAACCATTGATATGTCGATAATGCTTGACCTATCAATGACATCTTGAATAAATAACGGAAAATAGCAAGATTTTTTTTTATTCTGTATACGAGTATTTAACCCTTCTTGAAAAAAATAAATAAAGAATCCAGATAAAATTACCCAGTATAAAACCAAAACTAGTAGGAATGAATTCCTTGTTATGGTTAATCATATCCACACTCATTTCAATTACAATTATGAAGATTTGTAATATATGCATCGAAATTGCCACAAATATAAAACGCTTTGAGTACTCCCAAAATAAATAAAAAGTATAGCAATATAGCCCTGCTAGCATAAAACGGATTAATAAATCGCTAAGTGATACAATATAGCCTTCATCGTTATCTATTATTCCAAAAATAAAATACATGCATGTAATAATCACTCCAAGAATAAGATTTAAACCGTAGAACGCCAGAAATCCCCCAATCCCGATTGGGCCTTTGCTTTCAATCGGTTCTTTTTCATTCGATGAATTGTCTGAATTTTGAGTTATTTTATCTATGGAAAATGGAAATCCACAAGAATTACATCTTGTGTTTATTTTGTCATTAAATGTATTACATTCAACGCATAATACAAACTCGCTTAAAGGAAATCCGCAATGTGGGCAGGAATGTGCTTTATCCGAAATCTCTTTTTTACACTCAGGACAGTGAACCAATGCCATTTTTTTGCCTCTTCGCAAACTAGCCAAGTATAATGGGCCATATTTTCAACCCATCGTTTTTTTTACGCCCTTGATGCCGGTAACGCTCAATCCATCATACAAATTTATTC
>CAZFOX010000179.1:0-8702 GCA_964520565.1 uncultured bacterium
TTTCCAGCACGATGGGAGCGGCGTTTGTATTGCGCCACCGGCCCGATGCCCAGATGTATTGGGATATCCTTTCCGGCAACGGAATCGATCTCGTTTCCACCGTGCACGACCGCGCCAATCCCGCCATCGCGGACGGCACGCCCGTCTCGGGTTGGTCACGGGGATGGAACCTGTATCCCGATTATTCGAGCGACCATCACGGCTGGTGCAATCTCTGGTACGGCAGCGATCTGATCTTCGAAGGCCGCAGCTATATCGAAATCCTGAGTGCATTGACCGGCGTTCCCAAACCGGAAACGTTTACCTATCCAGGAAACGGTTTCGACGGCGTTCTGCAATGGCTGAAAACGATAGCCCTTCCGGAGGGCGAACCCTTCTCGCCCCACGGCAACGAATACGACGCCTATTACGGCGCGGGACTGCTGGGGTATTGTTACGGAGCGACCTGGAAGAAAGATCCCATTGCCGCCGCTTTGGAAGAACAAGCCGCCCGGCTCTTAAAGCGCCATTCCGGCGCGGTGCGGAAGTACGATTACCACCGCAATTCCTGGGCGAAAGCCGCCGTGGCCTATTTGTGGCACAAGTGGAACGGCCCGCGAGTCGAGCCGCAATCCTGGGAAGAAGCCATGAATCAACTGCAAGGCGTCTATCGCTACCGCAGCCTGCAGCATCTCGTCCACCGCTCCTCCAATAAAATCGCATCGTTCGCCTGGGGCTCGATCTCTTCGTTGCGCAATGTTTCCACCTCGTACGGAAACGGCCTCTGCGGATTTATTTTCCCCTCACCCGCAAACCGGGAAGACCCCGATCCGCTGATTTACTGCCATCCGAAATCGTGGATCGGCGATTTCCAAATCGCCGACGCCACCGGAGCGCCGAGAGAACCGGTTCCTCCCGAGTCGATCTATTCAACGCGAATGGATGAAGGAAACCTGCACACCACCGGCTTCATCCCCGATCCTGCCTTGGATCGCTATTACGCCTTTCATTCGTTCGACGAAGGCCCCTCCGTGCTGTTCACCCAATTTCACGCCAACGCCGATTTGAAACTCACCTGGTCGGGATTGCCGGTCTACTTTTACGCGCGGGAAGGTTTCACAAGCCACCGTTCGCTCAATTCCGCCCAGAATACCCATGGGCTGGATGAAGAGACCGTTCACAGTCAGGCCGATTGGTGGAGCGTGGAAGACCGGATCGGCGTTCTCTTTGCGGGTGGAAATCCGATCTTCCGTACACAGCGCTCGGTGGGGTATAACTGGGCTCGCAAAGATACGTACAAAGACAAATGCGATGGTGTCTATATATCGCCTCTCTCCGAAAAATCCATGACGGCCGGCGATCGATTCGCGCTCTCCACCGTTTTCTATACCAACACCCCCCACGAGCGATTGGCCGCTCTGGACCGAAACGGATTGAACGGGGTAACCACACCGCAAGGCTGGGCTAGCTTGATTACCGGCGATCCTTCCCATCGGGGGAAACGCTATTTGGCCGTCACTCATTTTCAGGGAAACGATTTTCAAGCGGTAATCGATTTTTCCCGCTTCGCATCGAACCGGCCGCGTTCCCTCTTTGCAGAAGGCGCTCCCGTTTTATCCGTGGGAACGCTCGTACATGGCAACCGTGGGACGGCTGTCTTTACCCTGAACGCGCTCGAATCGGCGGGCGAAATTATCGATATGTATGTGGAGGCTCCCAAAGGAAAAACTCTGACCGCCTTCAAAAAGGGATTAGGGATTTATCGGTTTGTCTCCCACGAACCGAACGCGATCTCCATCCGTCTTCGTTACCGGGGAAAAAGAGACGGTACCCTTCTTCCGAGCGCGCGTATTCTCGCGAGCGGCAGCGGGAATCTCAATTCAAAAGCGATCCTGCAAAAACTGCTCGATGCAAACGTGGATGCTGTCGATCTGCG
Organism: uncultured bacterium; assembly: GCA_964520565.1. Taxonomy (GTDB): domain Bacteria; phylum Hinthialibacterota; class Hinthialibacteria; order Hinthialibacterales; family Hinthialibacteraceae; genus CAZFOX01. The sequence continues at coordinate 1,916 of CAZFOX010000179.1, forward strand.
CTTCCAAGGAATGTTGACCGTCGATCTGGGGCTCCGCCGGGAAGACCGCACCGCTCCGGCGGTGGATATGGAATCGATCGCCGTCCGCGAAGACAAACAAGTAAAGATCGCAGTAACGGTCAACGACCGCAGCGGTATCCAATCCGTCGAATTGTACTGTGACGGGCAACTCGCCGGTCGAAAAAGCCATCCGCCTTATTGTTGGACGCATCGGCCGGGCGTTGGCTATCACACGTATTACGCCGTGGCGGCCGATGCCTCGGAAAACAACAATACACGGGAATCGTTCAAGCAAACCGTTCGGATCGAGTGATGGATGAGGGTCATGGCTTCCCCTCTTCCAACAAGCGTACCGACCGCAGTTTGTGCCCGGTGGCAAAATAGAGATCGTGGCCTAAAAGAGGCCCGGCCACATCGAACTGGTCGTGCACGAGGGTCTCGAGGGTATGGCTCTCGCGATGGAGGCGGTAAATGCACGAGTGGGTAAATCCATAGATCGTCCGATCCGGTCCCTCCAGCAGCCCCAAATCCAACGGCCCTCCCTCCAGGATGGGAATCTGTTTGGTAAACGTTCGGCTCTGCGGATCGAAGATAAATAACTCCGGTGGAACGCCGCCGCCGGTAACCGTACCGTATAGCAGCCCATCGGAGCCGTACAAAAGCGAATTGAAGGCAGAAACGGAACGGTTCAGCGTCCCCTCCCAAATCTTTTTCTCGGCTTGATAGTCCCATAAAAACAGCATGGCCTGCTCGACTTTGGGCTGTGTGCCGCTGCCCCCGGCAATCGTGGTTCCCACCGCGATCAGTTTCTCCTTTTCCAGAAAAGCGAGCGTGTAACAACTCCCGTCCCCGGCAGTTCGCGCGTACGATTTCTTCGTCCCGGTTTGGGGATCGTAATAAGACAGCGGGCCGCCCCACATCCCATAATCGGGTAACGAGGCCAGCCATACCCGCCCCAGTGGGCCTGCCAGCGTGGAACGGGGACGATACGAAATATCGTCGATCCGCCCCAGGTCGCGGGGATTACTGTCCGGTTCCTCGCCAAACCGGTACGGCTGCGAGGGATCGTACACCGACACCCGCGCGGCAGGATAGGACGAGATGTAAATCTTCCCATCCAACGTGGCCATCGAGTACGCTTCGCCGGAAGCCGCCGAACACGGACCTAAATCGGCAAGTTCTTCCGTTTGGGGATTCCACCGGAACAAATGTAGGGGAAGGATACTCGAACCGTACACACAACCGTCCGGCCCGGCATGCAGGTAAAAAATGTCGTTGCCGCTGGCGGCGTAATCCAGGTCGAACGGCTTCGCCTCTCCGTTGGGGTGGCGAATTTCCAACCGCCGGTAGGCTTGCTTGGCTCCATCCAGAAAAGCGAACGTGCTTCCGTCGGGTAAGGTCGGCGGCGGGGTGGCGTTGGGAACCGCCTCGGCGGCTACGGCCTTCGTTCCATCGATCCGGAAATTCCCCACGCTCGAAACGATATACAGCCAGCCGTCGTTGCCTTTATGCATGTCAATGGTTTCCTGGCCTTTCGTGGTGACCGGCCCCACAAGGGTTTTTTCTTTTGTTTCTGGATTGAAAACCACCACATGCGGTTTTGTCATTCGAATCAGGCAGGCGATCAGACCGTCGCGATTGACCAGGGGATAATTATACATATCCACTTCATCCATACGGCCGTACCGGATAAATTCCGCACGGGCCGGATCGTAACAGGTCAGATCGGCGGTTCCATAACTGCCGATCCAGATTTTTCCCTGCGCGTCTTCGTCCATGCGGCAAGGGAACGTCGCCGCGCCGGGATGGATCGCGCCCAGATCGGCCAACTCGTTTTTCCCGGGATCGAAACAGAGCAGATGCCCGGCATAAGCCGAACCGATATAGAGTTTCCCGGAACGGCTCATCAGCGTGGCGGTTGGATAATTCGATTTGGGTACGGGTGAAACGAATTGCTGGAACTGGCCGGTGGATGGATCGATCTGCAGGACAAACAGATTATCCGCGTTTTGCCCCATCGCGGCATACAAACAGGCGTCCTTCTTTTGATTGAAACCGGCGTGAAGGTGTACCCAGTTGACAGAACGCACCGGCACGCCGATATCCCGGATCGCCAAGGCTTGCGGCGGCGAATCGGCAAATACAAACGGGATCCAGAACCACCACCCGATCAATAAAATATTACAACGTCTGAACGAAAACCCTCTCCGGCAAATCGACCCAGTCATTTTGTAATGCCTCCCTGTATGGATTCCCTCACGGATTTCAGGAACATAATACGAAATTATGCCCGATTCGGAACGCCGATTGAATGATTCTCCGATAATTTGTAAACCATCCTTTTCTATTGACTCTTCCACAACAACCAACTGTGGAATAATAATGGCATTAAGACGGGATCGATCCTGCTGCCCCAATAGCGAACGGATTAAGCGATGATGTGGTCTTCCTGGAAACGAATCTGGATGATCGACGATCTGAGTTCGATAGGCGCCCGCATGGCGATGAAGTGGATCGCCGAAGGTCTGCGAATTCACGGCCGGGAGGTGCGCGAATTTCCCCTCGATATCTTCAGCACCGAGTCGGTCGAAAATATGCGAACTGACTTACAAGAGTTTGCACCCGACGCCATATTTTGGGTCAACCACTCCTCCACGGTTTTCTGGGAACGGATAGGACTCAATCGCGCGCCCTGTGCATTCGTCACCTTTTTATTCGATAATCCCTTTTTTTTGGGGATTCAATCCTACGATCCCACCGATTATGTATTTGCGTTCGATTCTTCCACTCTGGAAGAAAGCCGGGCACTCGGCGCTAAACAAAATCATTTCTGTCCCGTCGCCGCTCCCGACCGAATCGAGGGTACATTCCGGGAGGAATACAATCACCCGCTGGCCTACGTCGGTTCGATCTTCATCGACCACGAAGCTCGATTGGCTCTCCCCGCCTCTATGGGACAATACTTAAATCGGATCGTTCATTTGAAATTGCTAAATCCCGAAATCCCTTACGAGCGTTTGATTGAAAGCAATCTATACGAGGGGGGGATTCAACTGAAATTAAACAGCCGATTCTATTATTACCTCTACTCCGAATCCAATCGCCTCTATCGGCTGCAGATGTTGAAGCCCCTGGCGAAACAGGGATTGGTCATCTACGGAAACAGCGCCTGGAAAACGCAGACGCAGGGAACGCCGCTCGCCACGTGTTTTCGCGGACGGCTCGATCCCTTTCGAGACTATCCCGATCAAATCGTCTCTACCCGCATTAATATCAATCTTCAGGATTTCTCCGCGCCACCGCTACGCGATTTTCTGGTCATGCGGCTAGGGGGATTCCAACTTGTATCGCGTCTTCACGACCGGCCTTACGATTGGCATTCCATCGACCCGGAGAATCGTTTCCACTTGGATCGGATTCCTCCGCTGCCCACATTCCGAACGAGCGAAGAATTAACCGAAAAAGTATCGTATTATCTGGGAAACGAATCGAAACGTAACGAATCCATGAAAGCGATTCAGGAAGAAATTCTGCGTTATCACACCTACGCGCACCGCCTCGAACAGATCGGCGAAGTGTTGGATCGAGAATATAAAAACGAACGGAATCGACAATAGAGATACTCTCTTCCCTCGAATCCCCCAAAAAACTGCGGGTTCAGGAAGAAACCGGCGTCCGTTTTGCCGTCAGCCGAATCCCAATCCACCAGCCGGCCAACGCGATTAACCCGATCAGCGATACCGTCGCACCCAGGCGGAAGGATGCGGGCGCATAGACCAGTTCGATTTCGTGGCGGCCGGGCGGGACTTCGATACCCCGGAAATAATAATTAACCCGCTGGATCGGTTGAACCACTCCATCCACATAAGACTTCCAGCCGGGAAAGAAAATCTCCCCAACCAACACGATTCCCCCATTTTCGCTGTTTCCGGAAAGCCGGATTCGATGAATGGAATCTTCCACGACGGCCCATACATTTTTTTCTCTTCCGGGCCGTTTCGCTGTGGGAACGATGGTACGCCGCGATTCAATCAATTCTTCCATCTCCTCGACGGGATTGGCCGGAACGAAAACACTGCCTTCCGTTTTCAATTCGCTATGGCTGAGCGCAGGCCCGCCGGGGTATCGTGTAAAAACGATGGCGTCCTTCTCCCGCTCGAAAGCCTCGATACACCGGCTCGCTCCCTTCACCGCGATAAAGGCATGCGAAATTCGCTTGCGGGCTCGCGAATCGAAACGATCAAACGCCAGCGCCGAGCCGATCTCGTGCAGAGCGTCCAACGTGTCGGGCGTCATCAGATCGGTGGCGTCGTCCCGGATCGCGCCAAGAATCAGAAATCCGTCGGTGACCGACCGGATAAACCGGCTCATGCGGTTGTTTTCGGGAGAGGCGGGACGGATAAAAGAGGGAGACGCTGTGGAATCGAAATCCCGGAACAAATCAAAATAATTCCGTTCTACCACTCGAAACGTTTTCGGTTCCACCACCGCCAGATTGTAACCGCGCCGGTTGAACGAATAATCGCGGTTGGCGATCTTGATAACCGCCAGGTCGCGGGTGGGAAACGCCACTTCTTTTTTCGGAGCGGAAAAAATCGTAATCGGCACATCCACCGACAGCGGATCGGTGGATTGCCGGATATCCTCCGCCACTTCATAAAGCAACGGCGGCGGCAGGTCTCCATCAATCTGCTCCATCATGGAATTCCACGTATCGGCCAGATTGGTGGTAGCGATCCAGGAAGGCTCCGGTTTCTCCACCACCTGCCCTTCGATCGTCAGCGTACTTTCGGTTTGCAGAATCATCGCTTCCGTTGCGGAAAAGACTTCCAGCGCCGATCCGATGGGCGCGCCCTTGCGCCCGAGGATGGCATGCGCGAGACGAAAACGCCCTCGCGCATCCAACGACGCCCCGATGGCGCGGAATGCCGAAAGACCGGCGGGTAACAGCGAATCGGCGGCGTTATCCTTCACCGCCGCGAATACGATCTTCCCCTCCGGAATATCCCGGATAAAATCCACCAGCCGCTGATGAATCTCCCGTTCGGGATCCAAAAGGCCGGCCATCAGATTGAACGTCTGTGCGTCCTCGATCTCGCCGGTCAAAGGATCGGCCACGGCCACGCAATACCCCGCCGCCTCACCGCTTTTATCGATGAAATGATTCTTTCCATCCACAACCAGCAAGGCATTGGGGCTGACGGCGTTGATCGAACAACTGGCAAGCAGAAACGGCTTCGGAAACAAAGTTCCGGCTCGGCGTTCGGGCAGAGTCTCAAAGAAAGGTTTTTCGCCGGATAAAGCGATTCGCTCAAAAGGAAACGATTGCAGCCGAATGATATCCCGCTGTTCCCGCCACCCGGCAAGAAACCGTTCGGGACATTCCCACGCGCGCGCCACCGGTTCTTCGATCCGGTAAAGACGGCGCGTTTCCTGCTTCCAAGTGGCGGGGAATCCATCGGCATCCGTCAGAACGCTTCCCACGCCCAGCATCCGGTACAGCGCCTGATTGGGCTTGGCCGGAAACGGGAGTGCGGTATCTTCGCGTAATTCCAGATGGATGCGCGGCGTCAGCGGCGATTGTCCGTCAAGTTCGTAAAAATTCTGTGCGGCTCCGTGATAAAGAGCCCGGTTGCCGCCTGCCTCAAAATAGACCTTGGTACGATGGTTCCAAACAGACTCCCGCAAAACTTTCACTTCGGTATCGGCCGTGTATCCGCCTGCGCCCGGCAGCAGATCGAGTGTGTTGTAGTGAGTGCCCAGATCGATCCATGTCGCCGCAACAATCGCCGCCGCAAACAGAGACGGCCGCATTCGCTGGCGCAAGGTCAATTGGTAAAGCGCCACAAACGATCCACCGAATAAAATCATATATAGAAACGACTGAAACTGATCCCGCCGCGCGGCCAATTTCGCATCTGGTGGCACCGATACATCGGTTGCAATCACTCCATAAAAGAACGCCAACGCCGCAAGGCCGCCCAGCATTCCCACAATTTTCCAATAGGATGAGAGGCGCAAGAGGCGCTCCGGAATCCGGTCTTCCCGAAGCAAAAAATCGATCTCCCGCGCGGCGGCCAGAGCCAGTGGCAAACCGGCGAAATAAATCCAGCGGCTGGGCGCCCGTACCCAGGCCGCCCCGGGGATCAGGAGATACGATAGATCGAAAACAAACAGATACCCCCCCAGCGATAACAGAACGGACGCTATCAAAACCCCCAGCCAATACCGGTCTAGCGGATTGAATCCGCCTCGTTGGAAGGAGCGTAGCGCCAGTAGTAGCGGCGCGAGCCCCCAATAAAACACCTCCGTCTGCGACCAGGCACTCATCGTCTCCGGCAGAAACGCATCCAGCAATTCCGCCGGGGGAAGAGAAAATTCGCTGCTCCGCTGAAAGGTATCAGCCTCCGAACGCTCGCTTTGCGCGATCAACTCCCGCGTGGGGATGTATTGAATGGCCGATAGGGAAACCGCAAGTACCACCACACCCAGGATTGGCACGGTTCCATGCTTGAACCATCCTCGCTCATTCGGAGAGGGCGGGTATCCTCTTTCCCAATACCCGCAGAATAATCGGGCCGCCGCCAGAATCGTTAGATAGAGCGACGACTGGGGATGCCCAGCAAAATACGCCAACGCCAACAGCACGGTTGTATTAAATAAAGAGTTCGCTCTTCGCTCGCGAATCCACCCTTCCACCTGCAATAGAATCCACGGGAACCACACCAGCGTGAAGATCATATTGGTATGTTTTTTATGGGCGCAAAGAAATCCGCAAAAGGTAAAC
>CAZFOX010000180.1:0-8674 GCA_964520565.1 uncultured bacterium
CTCCATGCATATCGCTCTCCACCCCACATGAAAACTTGTGGGTAAAGATCAGCCCACTGGGAGAGGGCTAGGGTGAGGGAGGATTTATCAATAACTTAACTATGAAAATCAATTGAAATAGTCCAGTAGTCTGACCGGTTAATTTTTTTGTGTAAAAAGCGCACTGTGAACCGACCGTCGAACCGGATCATAAGCAGATTGCTTCGCTACGCTCGCGATGTCTTAGCGGTACGTTCATGTCATGGCGATACGCATGTGTCATTGCGAACGAAGTAAAGCAATCTGAAAGTCCTATCGGCAATTGTAACTCGACACCTTTGACGAGTCGCTCTACTCGAGCGATTGTCCACTCCTGATCGTATTGCATGTCTCTTATCGCCAGTTGCTATTTCACCTCCAGTTCTTGCGGCGGCGAGGCTTTCTTCTGCTCGGGATTGTAATACTCGTAGATGGTCGATTCCGGCGCTTTGGCGACCATGGGCAGCGTGGCTTTCATGGGAACGTTCAGTTTCACGGTTTGCCCGCCTTCCATCGATTGCAGGTAGATCAGCATCTGGCGCGGCGTCAGCGAATACTTGGCGATGGTCTTATCGTTCACGTATTCGTCCAATGTGGGTTGTTCCACCCGGAATCCCGGAGGGATGCCGATGTCGATCATCACCATCTCTACCCGGTACGGTTTCTGGTTGGCCGCTTGAATCTGGCAGGTCACCGTATCGTTGCGGCGTAATTCGGAGCGGTCGTATTGCACCTGGATATCGAAGGGTTGGCTGGCCGTCTTGGGCTCGGTTTTCCAGGGGACGAAATATTTCCCTACCACCTGATAGAGAAGGCTGCCTTCGCCTTCCAAATCGATTTCCACTTCGTTGTTGTCTTCCCGGGCGAATTCAGTCAGGTCGAGCTGCCGGAAGAGGTCGCTGGTTTCCGGCTTGATTTCAAGTCGCGCCGCTTCTTTTCCATTGACGTGAACCAGGACAGTGGCGTCGCACTCTTGCGTTTGTTTCCCCAATGCGTTGACTAGCGCTTTCAACGCCAAAACCGTTCCGTGAGTGGTTCCCCAGGTTCCATGGGGATCTTTTTGATCGATGATCCAATTCAACGCCTTGCCGGTTTCGCGTTGAAAGCGGCCGTCTTCGATCAGCGCCAACGCCGCCCAGGCGGTGGTTTCCACCGAGGCATGGCTCCCGCGCGCAAAACTCATGCTGGCTTCTGAACTCCAAGGAACGCGGTCCTCCTCGACTGTGCTTAGATCGACAAGCCGTTGGACACAGCGTTTTGTCGCCGGATTTTCCCGGTCGATGGCCAGCATCGCATTGCAGAGAATGGCCAGCGTGTAGGCATCCTTGGCTTCGTTGGCGTGTTGGGTCAGATAATTCCAGGTTTGAGATAAATGCCCATGAGCCCCGGTTTTCGCCAGCGCTAATGCCACATAGGCGGTAGAGAGAATCTTATTATCCTGGATCGATTTCCACATCTCGGCATGGGCGTAATTTTGATCGGGTTCCCAATGCCCATCTTCCTGCATCTGCCCCATCAGCCATGCCTGGGTCCGTGCAATTACATTGGCGTCGATGGGATGTACCTGGATCATGTCGGCGAATTCCATCAATCCGTAGGCGGATAAAATTCGAGTTGCCGGTGGGTTCCCGAACACTTCGAATCCCCCTCCGTCGATTTCGAACGTTAACAGGCGCTGGTAACCCAGATTGATGTATTCCTTCGCCTTCATTTCGATGGCGGGCGTGATCTTCCCGGTCAGTTTCATGTATTGCAAGGCCAGAATGTTGGGGTACGTGGTGGAACTGGTCTGCTCGAAACATCCGTACGGCATCTGCAGGATAGCGTCCAGACCTTCGACCACTTGGCTGAAGAATCCCGGGTAGATTTTAACAAACAGTTTGTCGGCTCCCTCCACGCGCTCCTCCGGAAAAGCGATGGTGTGCTGGAGCGATCCGGTCAGGCGTCCATTTTGAGTAATGTATTGAGCAGAGCCATTAGGTCGTACCTCGATACTCTTGCCGATGGCGTCGCTGTCCTGCGATCCCCACGCGTATACGGTAATCGGCTGGCGCCCCAGCCGATCGGCGCGTATGCGGTAGGTGACCGAAGCGACCTCGTTGGCAGCGATGGTGATAGTGTGCTGCAGGTCGCCTTCCAGTAGAGTGAACCAGGGAGCGCGTTCCAGGTTGATTCGTACGGCCTGCGTTTGGGGCAGGTAATTGTAGACGCCGACCGGGATGGTCACTTCGTCGTTTTGGATCAATGCCACCGGCAGGTCGAGATCGATGAAGAACGGTTTGAAAACCTTGATCGCAGCAGTGGCATCGCCTAATGCACCATTTTTTGCGTTGGCCATGGCCGACATACGCCAGGTAGTGATGGAATCGGCGGGGGGCAGGTTGATTGCGAGCAGCCCGTTATCGTCGGTGATTGCTTCCGGCGTATAAAAGAGCGTCTCGGGGAAATAACGCCTCACTCGCACCGATTTCTGATTCTTAGTGGCCGCTTCTTGGATATCGGAAGATAATTCCTTGATTTTATCGATGATTTGAGAAACCTGTGCGTTCGATTCCTGAAGCAGCGCTTTCCCATCGGGCAGTTTGTCCATCAGTTGTTTCAACTGGTTGAAATCGATCTGGCCATTGACAACCAATGGGTTCCCGGATGCATCGTCTAAATTTGCTGAAATTCCCAGCCGTTCCAAACCTTCTTTTAATAATTGCCCTCCATAAATATCGATGACTTGACCTTTGTCAATTCCATCTCCTGGGAGGTCATTTCGTTGGATATCGCCGGCAAATGTATCCTTGAAATCGTAGGTATAACTTGTATCGAGATAACCGCCAATCGGAATTTTCCGGACTGTATCTTTTCCCGCATAACCAAGGGATACAAGATCCTCTCTTTCGCTATCAACCAGGAGAGGCGTTTCTTCCTCATTCTCCGCGCCTCTCATTCCCATCATCCCCATTCCATACATTCCTCCCACACCCGGGGCTGCTTCTCCCAGAGCAGCAAGAGGTTCAACACGGTCAAAGTTCCTGTACTTGGACATTACCTTTATAGATATAGATTCCTGGATGAAATAAGTATTCTGTCTATCCTGGGATTCTAGGATGTTACTTCCGCCTAAATTCTGACTGATAACCAGATCCGTTGGATATCGAATTTCCCCTGCGATCCGTGTTCCTGAAGCGGAAACAATTGTGGGTTGGTTATAATTTCTGACTCGAAGATCATCTTTTGATCTGGATATTCCATCTCGGCCTGCACTAAAAATAAAGATATTCCCTTTTTCCGGATTGTCGGGCTCTTTATCCAGGATCAGTCGATACGGCCTCCCCCAGGGATCAATCGTGGGAACCAGGCTGGGGCTCTCCTGTAAAAACAGCATGGCTTCGGCCACGTCGATGGGTTGAAATGTGGCGGGAAGCATTTTCCACTGTAATAAGTTGTGAATCTGATCCAAGTCGGTCTGCGCCTTCTGTTCTTTTTCCAGAGCCGTATCTAGGTTGATACTGTATTCTGTTAACGTATCCAATTTGGCGAACAGGGCTTTGGATAAATTGGCATTTTTCTGATAATCGGATGCCGAAAGCCGCACGACTTTATCCAGTTGATAGCCGTGAATCTCTACCTTGGGTTGCATCAGTTCCCGTTCGATGGCAAAAAACACCTTGGCCAGTCCCGGTTCTTTTTCGCTGAGGCTGTAAACGCTTTCGTCGACGACGTTCATGCCTAACGCCGCTCGTACCGGTTCACCCTTCGGATCGGTTACGGCGATCTTGAGTTGAGCGGGCTGGCCGGGTTGGTATTCCTCTCGGTCGGTAGTAATTTCGATATGAAGGTCGTCATTTCGCAGCACGACAACTTGCCGCGTATCGCGGATCGTGATCCCGCCGGAACCGATGATATACGCATTAATCGTTAGGCTTCCCGCCAACTGGTTATCCAACGGCAGCGATAGCGTTCCCCGGCCTTCCTTTAATCGGACAGTCTTGGTCAAAACCGTTTGATCGTTTTTAAGAACATCCACAAAAACCGATTCGCTAGGAGCGGCGGCGGATAGAACTGCCAATTCCAACACATCGCCGACTTGATAGACTCCCTTATTCACCCGCAGAAGCAGGTTGGATTCTTCGGATTCCATATCCAGTTTTTTGTTGATGTTGATCTTCTTCCCATTTGTTTCGGCAATGATGTTTAACTCGGGAGAATCCAAGGAGGATGCATAAGTAACCGTTTGAATGGCGCGGGTAACGGCGGTTACATTCTCATCGTTGGGCTTCTCGGGAATACGGGGCGTCAGCCGGATCGAAGCGATTCCGTTTTCATCGCATTGAACCTTCACCGGCTTATCCAGAAACTTCGAACTGACCGTCAATTCCGGTTTGGCGACCCCCCCGTCCGGGGTGGAAGCGGCCAGGAAAATTTCGTTTTCCACCTGGGGAATCAATCGCCCGCTTTCGGGAATGGCCTCAATTTGGATCGGATCGACCGCCACGTGGAAGGTGTGTATTTTCTGTTCTTCGTGATCGGCGGTGTCTCGTACTCGCACGTCCATCTGCACGATGGTGTTTCCCTTAAACTGCGGCTGACCTACCAACCGGTCGGGAATTGTAAACTGGTATTCAGTCATTCCTTTCTCATTGGTTGTCACTTCGGTTTTAGCAAATTCGTTGAATCCAACATCGAAACAATTGGCGACTAAGGTAACTTTCGCGCCCGCCACCGGTTTGCCGAAGAAATATCGCGCTTCCACTGTCCCCGACACTTTATCGCCGGGGGCGTAAAATTTCTCTTTTGTATGGATGCTCACACGGAATTTGGGCAGCACGTATTCATAAACCTGAATCGTTTTCTCACTGATTTCATCATTTAGCAACGCCTGAATTTTGTAATCGCCCTGGTTGACTTCGTCCGCCAGTTGAAAGTCGGCCGATACGATGCCGAATTCGGATGTGATCGGTTCCTGCTTGAATACCTTGTTGCCCTTGCCATCGAAAACTTCCAGAATGACCTTGCGGTTCGCCAGGGGTTCTCCGCTGGTTTTATGCGCCGCCAGAGCTCGGATATGAATCACTTGGTTGGGTTGATAGACTGGTTTGTCGGTGGAAAGAAAAATCTTGGTTCCGGGAACCACATCGATCTGCGAGGAGATCGTATTTTCGCCAAGCGGCGATTGAACGATGATCTGCAATTCCTGGTTTCCCTGAATCTCGCTGGGTATGTCTACCGTAACCTGCGCAATCCCATCGGCGTCGGTGAGAAATTTACCCGTTGGCGTATTGGCAAAAATGACCGCTTGAACGGCGGCATTCTCGACCGGTGCGCCGTTATCGCTGCGGGTGACGATCACGCGCAGGGCGGCCTGGCTTCCTGCGATCCACTTTTTCTGTCCAATGATATGAATCTCCTGTCCCTGGATTTCCTGCGTGAATTGTTTCAACCAGGTGTTTCCTAAAAAATCAATCCGTATTCGGCATTTCGAGGTATCCGGCGTATTTGCAGCGATTGGCAAAGCGACGATCTCTTCCTGCTGGCTACCTAAGAGAACGACTTTCTTTTCCACCTGGGCAAGGGATTGATATTGGTCGTCCAACAGAGTGACAATCATATCGTCCATAACGGGCCCGGTTCCCTCTCCCTCGAACGGGAGGGTGACCAGCAGCAAATCGTTGGATCGCTCGACGCGAATGGCCGCTTTATCCAGGTTGATTTGGGCCATGGAGAAAGAAGGGATCAGTAGGATTATCGTATATAGGAGGGCTGGTACTTTCATGATAGCGCCTCGGTTCTTGGATTTCATGACCGTCTATTCCGAGTTGGCATTTGGCCGGTACAAAGAATCGAATTTTAACTCCGGAATGAAAAGACCATTTGTATCTGTAGGTAGCAGGCTGAATTTCCATTCCTCAATGTCGCGCGTGCGATAGCATTTCAGGAAGAGTTGGTTCCAACCTTCCTTCAGTGGGGCATTCATTGTGTTACGATCGAGCCGGAAATTACGGGATCGAACGCTGCTGAATAGGGGTTCGCCATTCAACCACACGCGTAAACCATCGGTGTATCCCAGTTGAAAATGAATAACACGGTCGGTGGGACTGTAGATATACGTTTGAGCGAACGCGCAGGTATTTGTGGGAGGTTGCTTTAATAATTCGGCTATATCGATGATGGGATTTCCATTCGGCTTTCTTTGCACCAGTTGAATGGACTCGGGATTTTTCGCCTTTTGAATCAAAGACGATAATACATCGAACTCGGATTTGCGAAAATCGAATTCCGGCAGAGTCTCCAGGGGAAACGGCCCGATTACTTTCCAATCCTGAATATAAAACTTTTCGCGTACAGCTTCTTCGATTTCGCGATACTGTTGTACGGCTTTTTCACGGATGGGATGTCTTTCCGGAAGTGAATTCATGGCTCGCTGAGTCCATCCTAATGCCTTTTCAGGATGGGTGGATACAACTTTTTTAGAAAAAGAAAGGGCCAGTAAGGCATATTCGGCAGGAGGAGGTTGAAGATTTTCGAATTGAATCAGCTGCTCTTCGGTTTCTTCAATGAAATCGTCGCTTTTCAACATCAGTTTGATCCTGGAAGCGCGCGCCTGTTCACAATAAGGGTGTTGATCCGCAAATCGTTCGGCCATTTGCCGGTAGATTGAAATGGCCTTTTCGGTCTCATTCAAAACCCGGTACGAATCCGCTTTAAGAATCATACCCATGGCGATCCACGATCCCTGATCCGGATGTCGTTTTTCCAGATCGTCTAACAACAAAATTGCGCTGTTCAGCAAGGTTTTTTGATCGTCGCCGGTTTTCGTGAAGGCGTTGTTGTAAAGCCGTAAACCCGTGCGGAACAGTTGCTCGGTGTCTTGTTCGTTCGGATCCGCTGGAACGACGACTGCCGGTTGGATGGAGGGAACGCTCTTATTCTCCCGGCTTGTCTGGAGAGAAATAGCGGGGACATTCTCCTGATCGGGGGATGAGATTGAGGTATAATCCGTCTTTTGCTCTTCGGAATTCTTTTGAAAACCGTTTAGTTTATTGAGGGCCAGAGTGTTCAGGTTGGGATGAACCAGTGCGGCGTCGGTTGAAGGTTTAACCGGCCTGCCATCCCAGAGGGAATAAGTAACACTCAAACAGGCGATCAATACCGCCGCGGCGGCCCACTTCGGCCAGCTTCGTGTCCAGGATTCGCTTTCAGGCGGTAGCGCCTCCAATTGACTCTGTTGAAGGATCGCCTGCTGTAAGTGAAGGGGAACGGTTTTTTCCGGCAGATGTTTCATGAAGGAATGGGCGGCTTGTACGTCTTTCCATTCGGAGGCACAGACCTGGCAGGATTGGATATGCGTTTCCAACATCCGGTCTTTGTCCGGCGGCAATGTTTCATACAACCGTTCCATCATGAAACGGCGGGCGGTTTCGCATCTCATGGCTCTTCGAAACCTTTCTCTCTTAATCCTTTGCGTAATGCTAATAACGCATAATGCATGCGGCTTTTGGCGGTGTTGGCTGAACACCCGGCCATTTTGCCGATTTCATCGAAAGTTAAATCGGTTTTCTCCCGAAGTAATAACACTTCCCTCTGCTCCGGCGATAAAGTGGCAATCACCGAATCGATGGCTTGTTGCAATTCGTTCTCAAACGTTGTGTCCAATGGTGTTGGATCGTGTCCGGGGAAACTGGCGATATCGAAACTGTTCTCGTCGTCGGAATGCGGGGGAAATAACTGGATCACATCGGCGGTTTTTTGTTTTCGCATGGCATCGATGCATACCGACCGCGTTATAGTAAATAGCCAGGTTGTGAATTTGGCCTTGGCTTTGTATCGGTCGCGGTACCGGATAACGCGCAGAAATACGGCCTGGAAGAGATCGTCGACCGATCCGCTTCCATGGGTAAAATGATGAATAAAAGCGTACACCGACGATTTGTGCCGGTGAAACAGTTCTTCAAACGCATCCATATCCCCCTCCCCGTAAAGCTGCATCAGCTCTTCATCGCACAGGGTGGTGCACGGTCTGCGCTCTTCCGTTGGTGTCTGCATCGCGGGTAGTTGCATCTCACTTTATGAAACGGAGATGCGGTATCAGGGTTTTATCGATGGGAGATTTTTTTCTCTTCTGCGAATAAATCTCTCTCCCAACGCTCGATACGACTCCGGGGATTCCCATTGAGGATCGAGGCTAGATCGAATACGGATTGTAACGCATCGCCGATCGGCCAGGGAAACGCGTTCCAATTTTCGCTGTCCTCTCCATCATGATTGGGAATAACATACTGATATTGATAGGCTTGTCTCATTTCCGCATATGCGGAACGGCACCGGACTTCAATATCTTCCAGGTCGGGTAGAGATATCCAACCCATCTGCTTATGTTTTCGCCGTAACAATTTTTTACGCATGATGTCTGTCACGACCGCTTGGAAATCCACATGACGTTCCGGCTCACGCAAAAATAGGATTTCTTCCCGATTGAGGGGACTTAGAAAAATGGTTTGAATCGGAACCTGCTTGGCGATTTTATGTTCAATAATCTGCGATACAACGTACGGCGCTCCTTCATAAAAAGCATGACAACCTTTATCGAGAATACGTCGAATACGATCCAATTCCAGGGCTTGCAGGTCGTTGCGTACCGGTACAAGCAGGAAATCGTTTCTCTGAC
>CAZFOX010000181.1:0-8671 GCA_964520565.1 uncultured bacterium
CCAGACTTCGTATTCGGAGTCGTGGCGAGAAACGGCAAAAGTTAATCCCTGTTCGATAAATTGACGAACAATGCTGCGTATTTCTTTTTTGGGAAGGCGTTTTGTTACCTGAACCTTAATCTGTTCTTTGTATTCATCCCGGGACTTCACCAAGCATCCCCCCTTCCTTTTGGAACTGGGGTATGTTGATCTTTTCGATCCGTGAGCCGGTCATGGTGCAGGTCGATCAACAGAATATAAATAAGCTTACGATATTTTGGGGATAAACACAAGAAAAATTTTCATAGATTCGAAATTCCATACATGAGGAATGCAGTAAAGGAAAGAAGGAAATTTGCCAAGATGAAACTGTACTTAAGTGCAAGTATACGAGATAGTTAGAATAGAATCAGAGAGGGGATTTTGTTTGGGAATCCTGTTCCATTTTTTTCTGTTTTTTTATTCTTTGGCCACTTGATCGAGAACCTCTTTTTCCACGAAGATGGGGGCTTTCGTGCGAACGGCCAGGGCTATCGCATCGCTTGGCCGGGAATCCACTTCGACCGGACCGTTCGAGGTCATGAAATGGATTCTAGCGTAAAAGGTCGTATCGCGCAGGTCGTTAATGACAATCCGATTGATATTGGCGTTTAAGGCATGGATGATATTGACCGATAGATCGTGGGTAAGGGGCCGTTGTATATGAATGTCGTTCAATGCCAGATGGATGGATTGCGCTTCGTAATAACCAATTAATATCGGCATCAAGCGACCGCCGTTTTTTTCTTTAAGAATGATAATCTGATCGGCGCCTGTCTCATCCAATCGTAATTCAAAAAAATCCATTTCGATTTCCATCATGTATTCTGACTCCCAAACCTCCCTATTTATGCCAAAGGAGGAACGCCTTTTTATGCTTCCAGCTCGTTCGGAGATTCGATGGATTGAGTATCGATTGGCACTCCGATATCCTGCATCATTTTAGCCAGTTCCAGCGTCGGCAAACCAATCACATTATGGTAAGACCCTTTTAGTTCTCGAACCAGGGCTTTCCCTTTACCCTGGATAGCATAGGCTCCCGCTTTATCCATGGGCTCCCCTGTTTCCACATAACGGGTGATTTCTTCCACCGATAACTGCCGAAAGTGAACGTGGGAACAAACCGCTTTCATCTCTTGGGTATGACTGTTCTTGTGAAAGAGGCAGATTCCCGTCCACACTTCGTGCCATTGACCGGAGAGACGGCTGAGCATCAACACTGCTTCGTTGATGGAGGCGGGTTTTCCAAGGATGGTGCCGTTGATAGATACAACCGTATCCGCACCGATGATTAAATGATCGGGATGAGACTCGGCCACTTCCATCGCTTTTTCCAAAGCCATACGAGCGGAATAAGCGCCGGGACGTTCACCCAGAGGGGGGAGTTCCGCGATTCGGCTAGGCACAATCCGGAAAGAGACATTCATTTTTTCTAACAGAATCTTACGCCGGGGAGATTGACTCGCCAGTATGATTCCAGCGTAGTGAGATAACACCATGAGACACCCACGGGTAGAAAGATGAAGCGTGTGGAACATTTCCACACGCTATATACAGTCTTATTATACTGAGTGAAATGAAACGCCTGAAGGACTATGGGCTTCCACGTTCATGAAGGAAACACGGCCATCCAGCGTTTTCAGCCCACAAGATTGAGAAACTGTCCCGATTGTTGAACGCCTTGCGGCGGTGTCTGAGGGGCCACACCCGGACGATTCAATCCACCGGGTATGCCTGCGGGAGGATTGGGAGCGTCTTGTGTTTGAGAGCCCATATTTGGCCGAACGGGCGGCGGAGGTGGCGTGGCGGGTTGGTACGTATTGAAGGATTGCATAGAGGGAGCGGAAGGAGCTCCACCTCGATTGGCGTTCATGGCCTGGGTGCTAATTTGAACGCGGTCGGTTCCATTGGATTGCCGCAAAGCCACAGTCGAAGAATCCGTACTGGCTGGAGGCGGCGATGGAGGAGGACTGGAAGGTTGGGGCGGCGCAACAGGTGCATTCTGTGGCGGTGGTACGGGATTAGGCCCCATGGGTTGTACGGATATCATATAGGGCGGTGTGTTTCCGGAAACCATGATCGTATCCTCTGTTCAGACCAAAACTCTCAACCCCAATGAAAGGTATTTTATCTCTTTTTCTTCTATAAAGCAAACGGTTTCATTTCATGGAATGACTCCCTTTGTGGATCAGGTTATTGTATGACGGAGAGCATGGAACAGTACCATGGCATTTGGGTAAAGAGAGAAAAAGACATTCCAAAAAGAATGGATGCAAGGGCTTTTCCATTCAAGAAAAAGCGCGTATAATCCACTTTCGTTTTGGGGTGCTAGCTCAGCTGGGAGAGCGCTACCTTCGCAAGGTAGAGGTCGAGGGTTCGATCCCCTTGCACTCCACCATTTTCTCTCCTACCCCAATAGCGAGACGGGTTCATAAATCGATAAAATATATGGTTTTACGGCGTTTTAACCCCTCCCATACATCACATCCTCCGAGACTCCTGAGGCCGATTATCGTATCCAGGTACTCATTTTGTCATTTCTTTGATCCTGGATCGGGTTATATTGTTTGAATTTTTTGATTTTATCGATAAGTTCATAATAATCAGATAATTAAATATATTACCTTTAGAAGAGGAACCAACACGATGAAGGGCAATGATATTCGCAAGGGTAAAATCATCATTTATAAGGGACAACCGCATCAGGTGATGGATTTTCAGCATCGAACTCCTGGAAATCTGCGTGCTTTCGTGCAAACGACGCTTCGCAATATTCTCACCGGAAGCCAATGCGAAACCCGTTTTAGTTCGACCGAGGAAATCGAACTGGCCGATTTTTTTACGTTTGAAGCGACTTATACTTATTTCGATAGTGCCGGGTTTCACTTTATGCATGCAGACACCTACGAAGAGGTGATTCTCTCCGAGGAGTTGGTGGGAGATAATAAGTACTATTTGCAGGATAATATGCAGGTTAAAATCGCCACCTTGGACAATCAGCCGATCAGCGTCACATTACCCAAGACCACAATACTGACAGTGACAGATACGATGCCCGAGCTCAAGGGAGCGACCGTGACCAACTCGCCAAAACCGGCTACCACCGATACCGGTCTGCAACTGAATGTACCGAATTTCATCAAGATCGGTGAAAAAATTGTCGTCGATACTGACACGGGAGAGTATTTAAACCGGGCCTCGTAACTGGCGGCTATCCATATGCAGATCGAAAGGGTGCTTGAACCAAAAATCTTGCACCCTTTTTTCGTTCAACAATATCCCTGACGGTTTTGATGTGTTATTATACAATTTTTGTAATTGTTTTTTTTAATTCTCGAAATTGATTGGGATGTCATGAAACGTATACTCTTAGCCGCCATATTCGCCGCGCATGTATTCTCTCTTCACGCGTTTCCCGATATTACGATTAATGAATTGTATTACAATCCACCGGATGACTTTTTGGAGGCGGGCGAACACCGAGAGTTCATAGAACTCTTCAACCCCGACGCCAGCCGAGTCAATGTATCGGGATATTATTTCGATGCCGGTGTCACATTCACCATTCCCGATGGGACGTGGATTGAGGCAGGATCGTATCTGGTGGTGGTCAAAAACACATCGCCGACGTATTGGCGTAATAAACCCTTTCGCATTGTGGGGCCTTACGAAGGGGTATTGGCCGACGGAGGCGAACGAATCACGCTCAAGCGTCCCGATGGAACGATCGCAGAAAGTTTTAAGTATAATGACGAAGAATTTTGGCCCCGTGCCGCGGATGGATACAATTCTTCGCTGGAACGGATTGCTTCGGATTTACCCCCGGACGATTATCATTCATGGCGTTCATCGTTGCGAACCGGCGGAACACCCGGGGAGAAAAATTCGGTGGACGGCGTTCCACCCTATCCACTGATCCGCGAGTATAGTATTACTCCCCAGAATCCCACATCGGCCGATAACGTATTGTTCCGCATCACATTGGATGCACCGGATCAAGTGAATTCGGTGATATTGCGCTACGAAACGTTAAACGAACAATCCGCTCCGGCCGCTCTGATTCGTACCGATTCGGAGTGGCGGTATTGGAAAGGAAGGAGCGCTCCGTCTACTGGTTTGGAATGGACAGAAGTGGATTTCGACGACTCGGCGTGGTTACGAGGAAGTGGGGGATTCGGATACGGCGACCTGGATCGAGTCGAGACCGTTCTTTCCGATATGCAGAGAAATTATTCGACATTGTTTGTGCGTCAGAAATTTCAGGTAGACAATCCAGATACTATAGGTTCACTGTCACTTTATATTTATTTCGACGATGGATTCATCTGCTACATTAATGGCGAAGAGGTGGCTCGCGAGAATGCGCCCGAGCCCTATACTCATTCTTCTCTCGCCGACGGGGGTCATGAATCCGACACGCAGTCTGTGTACGCCTTGCCGTTAAAGAGCGGCTTACGGACCGGAGAGAACGTTATTGCTTTGGTGGGATTGAATGTAACGCTGGAAACCAGCTCCGATTTTGTCTTGTCCCCATCGCTGATTTCGGATCGAAACGCCGTTCCGGCGCAAAACAGCATTCCAATGACGGCGATTCAAAAAACCGATCAGGAAGTCATTTATGAGGCACAGATTCCCAAAACGTTGTCGCAAAATCTGGTGCGCGCCAATATTCGAGTAGAGCGGACGGATGGGAAGACAATTTTATTACCTCCCGAAGTCGAACCCAATCCGTTCTTATCCTATTTTGTTTATGATGGTGAAATCGAAAGTAAACTGCCGATTCTCTGGTTCCTTCCATCGAAGAAGAGTATCTTACTCACGCTGCAACGTGCCATTGGTTGCGTTGTCTGCAAACCACTTCACGAAAACCATCCAACCGTATTCGATGGAGCGATCCTTCTTCCATCCGCCAGTAGCCGGACGAAAATCCGATTCATCAAGGGAGAGGAATTTTACGGCGATCGCACGATCAATATCATCCCCGAAGTTCCGACTGGAGGAACGAATGCGGGAATCAGTTCTCCCTACCGGGAACATCTGGGATTCTGGTTTTTTGCCGAGATGGGCGTACCCAGCCCGTGGTCGGAGTTTTATCGGATTATCGAACTGCCTGCCAGTCCAAACGCTCCTCATACCCAACAACTGATTAATCAGCAAGTCAATGAGAAATTCCTGGAGATGAACGGCCTGAATCCCGACGCCGATCTCTATAAACTGGTTTATTCCAATCCCAATTGGGAGAAGCATACCAACCTGTTGGAAGGAACGGGATCGATTCAGGAATTATTAAGTGCCATCACAGTCCGCGACATGCAGAAACGACGCGCTGCCATGGAAGAACGTTTGGATTTAGAGGAGTTTTTAGCGTACAGCGCGGCTTCGATCTACACCAGCAATTGGGATGGCTATTGGAATAACAACTGGATGTACCTCGATCCCGATACGAAAAAGTGGACCATTATTCCTTGGGATCTGGATTGGATCTGGGGTGCGACGCCGCCGCCCAACTTCGGCTCCATGTATTGGAAAATGCCCCTCGACTTTCCCATCGATGGCGTGGCGGATGGCGATACGCGAGTCTCCCGCGCTCCCGGCCCGGTGACATCGCCCATGCATCAAGAGCCCGTGTTTTTTGAAGACTATTTAAATACCCTGAGGAAAGAATTCAATCGTAGTTTCTCTCAGCAGAAATTGTACGCCAAGATGGATGAGATGCAGGCCATGTTGCTTTCCGATTTGGATCTGATCCAACAACAGACAGGGCGCAATATCAGCCAGCGAAAGACGGAGATCGGCGAATCATACGATACATTAAAGCTGTATGTGGAGCGAAGACGGGCTTTTCTCGATCCTTTGCTGCCCGTACCGGTATCGGATTGGCCGATTTATTAAATATCGATTGGTGCAATCTTCAAGACAATGGCAATCAGGTCATATACGATCCAAGTAACGGGATGATCAGCGCGGGAGATATCAGTCCGCTCTATCAATGAGACCGTTTTTTATTATCATGGTTGAAGAAAGGGCGTCTTTCGGGACGCCCGCTTTTCTTTTAGGGGAATTTGGGGCATCATAAGGGACCACCACTCAATCAGGTGATATGTGAAATCCAGACGGCCTACGGGAAATATTAACAAGGTACTTAAAGTCGTTGTGCGCGAATTGCAGGCGACGAGAGACCGGGTGGAAAAATTGGAACGGCGAAATCGCCGTAGGGGAGTATTATTGTTTATTTTCATGGCAATTCTGGCTGTGTTGGTCCTTATTGTCGTCTCTCCTTATAAAACGATCACAGCCAAACAATTTGTCGTAACGGGAGAGAAAGGAGAATACCGGTTGATTCTGGGACCATCGGCGCTTACGCTACTCGACCCCAACCTAGTCATGAGAGCCCGGTTGGGACTCGGTGTGGATGGATCGCCGCTTTTGGAGTTTTTCAGCGAAAACGAGAAAAAACGAAGTTCATTCGGATGGTACGATGCCCATCAACCGCGTATTTCGTTTTACGATACCGAGGAGCGATGCCGAGCGTTTTTAGGTGTCAACGAAGAAGGACGTATGATCATTACTTTGTATGACGAAGCGGGGAAAACGATTGAAACTTTCGGATTGTATCCACAAAGTTGGATCGAGGAACTGGAGGCGGGCGGGGGGGTGAATGCAACGGGAACGGGCGATATCAGTTCCACTACCGCGTCTTCTTCCCCGAAGAATCCGTAATAGCAATCTGGTTTTATATGATTCTGAAGGGATTCCTTAATCAAGGGGTTCGAGTACATTAATGAGAAGGGAACGGGATGAGATCATCTTTTGCAATCCACGATTGAAGGGAGCGAATCTACAATGAAGAAGCGATTTCTTCGCGACGGCATCCTGGATGAAATGCTGAACGATATTTGTGCGATCTCTGAAAAAGTGCCCGACAAGGATTCCGCGATTGTTTGTTCGCAATCCTTCGCTTCCCTGGTGGAATTATACGAAACGAACCGAGTGGTTTTAGAGTATCTGGAATCGGTTATCGACGATCTTCGCGAGGGATTAACGAACGACCAGGTGATCGAGAAAGTCGTTCAAGCGGCCGCTCATATGCAGATCGGTTGTGTATCGGCGCACAACACACTCCAGAAGTTATTCGAAGAGGAAGGAATCATTCGTAGTGAATGATCTTTATTGTGTTTAGGTATCAGGCAAAATAATTCAAGAACATTTCACCGATTTGATTGCGAGAACCGTTGTTTCGTTCGTAATACGTGCTCGCCGCCAGCAAATTGCCTGCAATCCTCCGGTTTTCTTCTTTGGCGTCGAGCGAGATTTTGGTAATCCCTTCGTCTTGTAGCGAAATCAGTTCGTCTTTCTGAGAAATTCCATCGCCATTCCTGTCGACAAACAATTTCAATCGATCGAAAACGGCATCGCTTTCATCGATGACGCCATCTTGATTGTCATCGAATTTACGCAGTTCTTCGATCCCGTTTTTTGCGCCATGCTGATCGCCAAACAGTTCCTTTCCGCTATCGATCGTTCCATTGCCATTGCGATCCAATGCAAGAAAAGCGTCGTCGCCGGTAACGAAAGCCGTTTGAACTTCTTGTCCCGTTCCCGTAATGTCGAACATGATGCCTTCTTCCACGGTTGTCAGTTCCAATCCATCTCCATCGAGGTCGAAGACAAGCGGTTCAGCCGATTGGACTGTTTGCGATTGGGTCTGTGTTTGCTGGCTGCTTCGGATATTTTCAATCACTCGAACTTCGTCGCCGTTGCGAATGACAAATTGCCCTTGCAGTTGAAGAGTAAACGATTGTTGCATCTGAACCGATGAGAAACCGAACTGTTCACCGATTTGGGACAGAAATTCATCAAACGATTGATCTTGTCCTACCTCCCCGTTTAGGTAGGCATCGATTTGATTCAGAAATTGATCGAACGATTCCTTATCGGGAGACAGATTTCGGATCATTTGGAGGTAAGTCAACATTTCAGTAGACATGGAAAATCGAATGTCGTTTTGAGGTTGAGTGGAAGAGATGGATGGACCGAAATTCTCTCCCAGTTGCGATCGAATACGCGCTTCGATGCGATCGGCCTGCGCGATTACCCGATCCGTATTTTGCAGCAATCCTTCGGCAATTTCGTTGGTACGTATATCGACCCAATCGCGGATATCTGCGACTTCCAGCAGAGTATTGCGATTTTGTGGATTTTGTGTGGACGACGCCGAATTTTGCCTTTGAGCATCTGTGCGTCTTTCCTGCATGGTTTCGGAGAAACGAAAGGAGATATTTGCGGAGGCAGACGCCTCCACCGAGTAGATAGGATCCACGATATCACCGCCCTACGAAACGAACAATATTCCATCCGTGGATCAGAAAAACGCCTTCCCTGGCTTTCCTACCAATATCGGCGGGATCTTTGATTTCTTTAGAGCGGTTCTCATTATTCCTTTCTTATTCGCGTTTGGAAAAATTCAACCAGATTAGCCATTCGGGATACGATACCAATCTGGATGGGATCGGTCAGGTTGAGAAAAACGCCCTATTCTATATATCTAGATATCTAGTAGAGCGACCAACAAAAAGTGTCGAGTAGAAAACAACGATTCGGTTTTTAGATTGCTTCACTTCGTTCGCAATGACACGAACGTATCGCAATGTCA
>CAZFOX010000182.1:0-2063 GCA_964520565.1 uncultured bacterium
CGGCTGAATCCCACGGAGATGAAACTAGCGTTGAAAAATTCCGCCCGCAGCACAGGCCGGTATGGAGCCGTGCCCAACAGCGCCGAAGGGCATGGAATCGTATATATTCCCGATGCCCTGACACAGGCAACGGCTCTCCAAGGAACTATCGCCCAACGGGAATATAATTTCCCTGCCGTTGCCATCGCAGGCGATTTTCAAACACTCACCACCGGCGGCGATACGGGAATGCCCGCCGCTGTGGGCTCGCTGACCGTCAACAACGATATCCGCATCGAACCGACCGACGACAGCGATCCCCTGGTGGTCGATGAATCCGCTCAGGTTTTGCGCGGAACCGGCGAGATTTATCAAACCAACGTAAGCGGCGAAGGCGATGTCAAGATTTACTCGGGACGTTTTTCGATGAATGGAAATGGAGAACTATCGGAAATTGATACCTCCAGTTCCGTTTCGATCGCCAACGCCACCTTCACCATCGGAGGTCTCTCTATCGCCCAGCCTGATATCGACGGCGATGGGACTCGCGAAGTGGGGATCGAAGTTACGGACGCCGTTGCGGGAATCGGCGGGCTTTCGTTACACATTTCTTCGTTTGTGCTGAGCACGGCGGGAATGTTGATCGAATCGGCTTCGATGCAAGCCCTCGCCGCGAATATGGAATTCTCGTTGACCAACGGCAGGCTTCAACAGAATCAAATCGAAGCGGAAACGTTCACCGGTTCGTTTGGCGACCACGGTACTATTTCATTCGACAATCTGGTTTTCTATACGGATGGAAGGGGACTCGAATTCGACAGCGGCCATATCGCCGCATTCGATATCGGGCTGACGCTGTACGAAGGAAGCATCGGCAACGACGGCGGGATTTCCATCTCCGGCGCGGAAGTGACCGGATTAGATAGTGTGGGATTGGAAAATTTCGTCCTTCCCTCCTTCTCCATCCAGGAAGGCGTTATAACAATCGACGCCGATCTGTCGCTTTCGATCGTCGGTCTAGACGCCGTTCTGCATGGCGGCCTCACATTCGGCGGAGGAAGCGGTTTTCAGATTCCCGGCTATGCGGAAATATCCTTGCTGGATCGCGTCTCTCTTCAGATCGGGGGACTATCCATCGCTTCCGGTTCTTTCCAGGCTGCCACCGGGGCGATTTCGATACCCTCGTTGTTCGACTTCGACTTTGAAAACATCTCGTTTGGTTCCGGCGGCTTTTCGATCCCCAGCGCCAATCTGGAATTCGACATCCCAGGGTTACCCACCGATCCCCTGATTGTAGAAGACTTCACACTCGCGCGCGAACCGTTCTCGATTACCATGACACCTCCGGTTTTAACCCTGGGCGGTATCGAGTTCAGCGTCGATTCCATGACCCTCGGACAGGACGAAAGCGGCGCGCCCCACCTTTCGCTGGAGACCGCCAGTTTCTCTTCGGAGGCTTTTGATATCCTGTTGACCTCGGTTCTGTTTGAATCGGGCGGGATCCGGATCGAAGGCGGGGGATCGATCTCTATCGCCGATTTAGGAACGTTCTCGTTAACCAATCCGCAATTCGGGGAAGATTCCTTCAGCGCCGACGAGGCGCGCTTCACCCTTCTGCCCGAATTCGACGCGGATGGTTCGTTCTTAAACCTCGATTTCGACTTTCTTACGGTCGATGCAGGTAGAGGAATACTATCTTTCGACCGTGGCGACATTACGATTGCTCGCATTGTGAATGCCAGCTTTGGCGAAACGAACATCGAAGAGGGCGATATTCTCATCCAAGGCGCCCAGATCGGCATCGGTAACATCGACGATATCGCCAGCGTGGAAACGCTAGCCATCGGCCCCGGCGAAGTGAATATCGAAAACGGTTCTATGTCCATCGCCGGATTTCATTTCGATTTCTCGATGGATTTGGTGAAGAACGAATCGGTGGAGTTGGATGTCATGATGCGTTTCCCCTCCGACAAGTTGAATTGGCCGGACGTGGGTGGAAGCATTGGATTGATCGAAGAGGATGGGATAACGAAAGTCGTTAGTTTCACCCTTTCCATCCAGGGCGGCACGATCCCCGGAACCGA
>CAZFOX010000182.1:2073-4159 GCA_964520565.1 uncultured bacterium
CTCTTACGAAGCCGAGGGCAGTCCTTCTAACGGTCCGCAATTCGAGGGCGCGGGCGAGTTCGCCATTCCGAATTACTTCACCGTCGGTTTGAGCGCCACGCTCTTCGATAACTGCCTGGATTCCTTCAAAGTCGGCGTCTATGGCCTCAACCTGGCGCTTGGAAATACAGGTGTCTTTTTCCAGGATATCGCATTCGGCGCGTCCGGTTTTTGCCAATCGTATAACTATCCTTGCACGGAAACGATTTATGAAACCGAATGGGATGCCGAAGTCGATTGCGAAACCCATAAACTCTACACCGCCATCAGTTATCTTGACGATTCCTCGATTCTGGATATTGTGACATGCGCCGATGGAACGGAAGGTTACCTGCTGCCCGTCAACGTATCCTTCCGCGCGGACAGCCCCCCCGTCATTGGAAAAACGATCCGGCGCGCTCAGGATGTATTGCCCCAGTGGGCCGTCAATTCTCCCTTCTCTACAACATGCGAGGATTACGAATATTACCGAACCACCGAAGTCGAGGTGGAAGTACCCGGCTGCGAAATCGTCATCACCTTCGAACTCGAGATTGCCCTTACCGCCGGACCACAGGTGGACGGCGTCGCTCTAGCGCGCGTGGATGCATCTGGGAAGTTTGATACGACCGGTTGGCTTCTCATCAAAGGCGATTTGACCATTCTGACGTTCCCGGTCGCGGGCGCGGAATTCGAATTGAATCCCAGTGGGCCGGACAGCGGCGTACGGTTGGCGATGTATGTGAACCTTCTGGACGTACTCAAAGGCAATGCCGAAGTCAAAATCGACAGTTCTAAAAACGTCTCCGGGAAAGCCGACGCCTCACTAACGATCCCCGACAGCATTCCAATCATTGGTGGAAAAAAACTGGGTTCCGTGGAAGGTTCTTTCGGCAACCGGAAAATTTCCGGCAGCGCCACCATTCATATTATCAAGGATATCCACTTTGGATTCACCTTCCAGAACGGAAAAGTTTCCTTCGACACCAAAACCACCGACCGCCAGCCGCAATCCGCCCTGGCCGGGCGATTGTTCAACCAGGGGTATTCTTACGAACCTCCGGAAGGGCAGGACGTACGGTTTCTTACCAACTGGAACCGTATCGGCGGAAATGTACCCTCTGCAAGTGGAAACCGCACCATTCAACCCTTGGCTTTTTCCAATCCCCATACGTTTCGTTTAGATAAAACCGAAGATTCGCTGATCGTGGTCGTCCAATCCTCCACCGGGATTCCCGATCCGGAACTGACTTCGCCCGCCGGAATCGCCTATTCGACGGATACAGTCGGCGATCCCCATGTCGCTTTACTTGATCTTTCTCTCGCTTCGGAAGATATCACCTCGGCTTCCCTAAGTACCGCATTCGTTACCATTCAGGAAGCAACGTACGACGCGGAGGGAACGTACATCCCCTCGTCGATCTCTTTCCTGCTGGTCGATCCACCGATGGGGAATTATACGGTCAACGTGAAGAATCTCTCCGACTTGGGCGAAGTGTCAGTGGAGGCTCTGGTTCCCAATCGGGCTCCTACCATCGCACTGGCGACGACTACTGTATACAGTCCCGAGAGGATCGTTGTCGAATACAATGCCTATGATCCGGACAACGATGCGGAAATCGAGATATTTCTGGACAACGATTACGATGGAGCGGACGGTATTCTGGCGGCGACTGCCGTGGAAATAGATGGGAGGGGATCGTTGCCTGCCAATAATGCCGACGATCCCGAAATACAATCGGCGACCGACTGGAACGGCGATGGAATCGTGACTGCAGACGATTACGCTGCGGCGTTTGCCGCCGGGGTGGTTCTCGATTCACACGAACGCCCCTCGATCCTTTCGGTTCCTTCCGGCCGCTATTACATCATGGCGCGGATTTCCGACGATTCCAATTCTCCAATTTCCGTGTACGGCGAGCCTCTGACTATTACCAATACGAATGCACCCGGCAAGCCTTCCAACGTGGCCATCAGACCGGCCAGCGGTGGATTGGTGGTTACCTGGAATGGCGTTACGGATCCCAACCGCGATCTGGTCGGTTACAAGGTACTCTATAGCGACGAT
>CAZFOX010000182.1:4169-8667 GCA_964520565.1 uncultured bacterium
TATTCGGCAATTCTGTCGGCGTCGATCTCCGTAATGAAGACTGGACCAGCATCCCCTCTACTCATTCAGTCTTTTTGCCCGGTCTGTTCAACGGCCGCCCCTATCGCGTTGCCGTGGTGGCATACGATCGGCAACGCAACGACGGAGAGATGAGCGATGTCGTCATCGCCGCTCCCTTCGACAGCGGCGGATACAACGCTCCCCACTTCACTTCGAAGCCGCTTCGCCATCTGCGCGCCGGATCTCTTTATAAATACATACCCACCGTCCGCGATTTGGATGGCGGCCCGCTGACCTTCACGTTATTGCATGGCCTGGCGGGGATGGTTATGGAATCGACCAGTGGCGTTTTGAATTTCACGCCCACAATCGATCAGGTAGGTTCGGCCACCGTCGAAATCATGGTGGAGGATTACACTGGCCTGTTCGATACGCAGGAGTTTCTCATGCAGATCGCCGCCCCGCTGGAGGGATATCCACCGCAGTGGATCTGTTCGCGTCCCGATTACACCGCCTATGTCAACGAAATATATGAATACCAGGTGAAGGTCTGTCAGGATGTCCGTTTCAACCAGTTCGTCAAAGATTGGGAATCCATTCAATACCGCTACTTTGTCTTCCGGTTAATCGAAGCGCCGAGTGGAATGACGATCACCCCCAATGGAAAGATCGAATGGATGCCGGGTTATGCCGATATCGGCAGCCACCGGGTGATCGTCGAAGTCCTGGAAACCGGTTCCGGCGCGAGCCGTCCTCCTCAACGCGACGTGCAGAGTTTCCACTTGATTGTTCAGCCGTTGATGGCTAAATCCCGCGATGCAGGACCGGCCACCCGGGATTACAGTCACCCGACGCCGACTCTGACACCTACACCCGAATACGTGATCCATCCAATTACATGGACACCCCGCCTACCAACATTGCTCCCTGCCGAAACGCCGACGCGCACTCCCTGGCCGTTCATGACTATCCGGCCTACATTCGGCATTGACACGCCGACACCAACTCGTACTCCCCGGCCGATGTTCACCATTCTTCCCACATTCTCGATAGGAACACCCACCCCGACGCCGACCGGCCGCGTCCGTATCGGACCTTTCGTGAAAGGGATCTTTACCAATAACCAGGACGGCGTCAGCGGAATGGGAAAAGCGAGGCAGATCGAATTCAGCCCAGACGGCCAGTTTGCCTTTTTACTGGGCGAAGAAGATAACGCTTTTTCCGCCTTCCGGATCGACGAAGAGAAACAATCGGTACAATTTACCGGATCGTACCAGGAAAGTAACGCTCTGCCTTCACCCCGCCGTTCCGTCATTCATCCCTATGCGTCGATGGCCTTCATTGAAACCGGCGACGGTCTCGTTCACGCCGTACGATTCGATCCATCCACTCATGGAATGAAACATCTTTCGCAACAGTCCATTGGATTGCCGGGTCAAAAAACCATCCCCGGCGAGATGGCGATCTCACCCGGCGGCGAGTTTCTCTACATCGCCGTGGAAGGAGAAAACCGCATTCTTCTGCATCAAATCAATCCAGATACCGGTGAACTAACTTTTGTGAAAATGTTTACAATCTCTCTTCCCAATCCGGGTGCGATAGTCCCCATTCGGCGAATGCTCTTTTCTCCCGAGGGAGATTACCTGTACGCCTTGATCTCCGAAGCGAAGATCGTACTTGCGTTCAATGTCAATCCATTCAGCGGCAATCTGGTATTCCGCCAACGCCTGAATCTTCCGGATTCCTCTTTCGCCGATATGAAAATGGATCCCCCGGGAAAACGGTTATTGCTGATCGCCGGCCAGGATGACGACCAGACCGGCGCGGGTGTATTCGCCATTCTGGACCGAAATCCCGATACCGGCATCCTGGCATTGGAGGCGCGGATTGCAGACCCTGTTTTGGGGAAAAGCGCGGCATTGGCCGTCGATCCTTCTTTCAATCGTTTTTACAGCGCCGCTCCGAATGGAGTAGCCATATTCGACATCGGAGACCGGGGCGAATTGCTCCGTTCCGAATTTTTCCCACGCGAAGAGATGGGAACAGGGATCGGCGAGCTCTGCGCACTGGGGATTACGAAAAACGGGCGTTTCCTCCTGATCGCATCCAGTGGCGACGAGACCCACCCTGCATCGCTGGCCATTCTGGAATTGGAACGAGAGAATCCCTTCACGACACCCACACCGACCGCTCCCATTCTTACTCCGACACCGAGCATGGGAGAAAAGCCGACAGGACTTTTACCATTGCCGATTCATATCTATCGGTTTGACGAACCGTCTCTATCCGAGGCCGGTTTCCAGGAAATTCCTGGTGGATTTCTCGCCGAGACGGCGGCCGGGGAAGCATCCATCGGCAATATCCCGGTGGTGTTGAATCCCCAAATCACCGATGGACGGGGATTAAGGATTACCTGCGATCCCGGCGAAGTCCAATTGTTGTTGGCGAATCCTTCTCTGCCGGTCGGGAAAGTTCCGGTCGTTATTCGCATGAACGCTCGATCCGACGCTGCCCAGGGCGTGTTGGCCTTGGCCGCGTTGGATGGCGGTCTGAAAGGCTCGATTGCCACTTTGGAACCCAGGCATTCTGATTATCTATTGAACCAATATAAGCGCATGAGTTTGCTATACCGGCCCACAGACAATACCGGCCTATCGGTCGTGGTTCAGTTAAGCGTGCCCAAAGACGCACCAGGTCCCGTCAGTGTCGCCATCGACAATATCGAGGTTATCCCCTTTGTTCCCGGCACGGCGATTGAATCCCGATTCCTAGCCAGTGGAGCGGTTGGATTGCCCGATATCGCGCCTCCTCCGGGAATTCCTGCGCCGCCGCGCATAGTCCAGGTCTCCTTCGATACCGACACGATTCAACAGGCCGGTTTCTTGGAAATCCCGGGTGGCTTTGTCGCCGATACTCCCGCAGGCAAGGCGGAAATCGGAACGATTCCAATGGAAGGCAATGGGAAAGCCACGGATGGACGCGGATTGCGCCTGGTCTGTAATCCCGGCGAAGTCCAACTCCTGTTATTGGAGAAACCGCTCCAGGTAGGACAAAAACCGGTGTTGATCCGGCTCTTCGCCAAAGCCGCCCAACCGGGTGGAAAGTTCACTGTGGGATTGTTGGATGGAAAACTGGATGGTTCCATCGCCGCTTTTACTCCCTTCGATCTCGGCCCCTGGATCAATGGCTATCGCCGCATCGGAGTGATTTACGAGCCCACAGTCACGGATACGGTGGTAGCGGCGCTTCAGCTGGCGGCTTCGAAAGAGAGCGAGACTGCGGCGGAAATTTATATCGATAACCTCGAGATCATACCTCTGGAGGAAGGAACGCGGATCGTCCCGGAAATCATGCCCTGATGGACATATAATGAGAGAGGTCGAATAACGTTAGAGTAAAACAGGCGTTTCGCTTGCGTAGCGATCAGAACGATAGCCCATGCCAGGAAGTATGAATGACATCGCCGCTGCTGACGATCCCATTGCTGATTTGGTAAAGCAGCCCTTTGAAGAGATCGGAAGTCCGTGGGCCATATGAGCTGACACCGATATCTTCATCCGTATCCGGCCCGATGCCATGCAAAAGCCAGTCGGTTTTGCATTTATCGGGACCATAAGCGGAGTAATCGTAGTTGGAGGTGACGCTGGTATAGACGGCATTGGATCGGCGATAGGGATCCTGGGGAATGGATACAATATAAGCGATCGGAGTAGTCAACCGCCGTAGTTCCTGATGGGGATTGCCGCCCATTTGATCGAAATAGCAACGGTTATCGAGACGGTACATGAGTAAGGCTTCGCCCAACGCTTTAAGATCGGACTCCATGCGGGCGATGGTAGCGCGCATGCGGGCGTTCAAAAAGTTGGGTACGGCGATTGCCGCCAGAATACCGATAATCGCCACGACGATCAGTAATTCAATCAGTGTGAAACCCAGTCGCTTTTCTAGTCGCATGTGCATGAGTTTCTCCTTTTGAGTGGTTCTCACAATTCCATTCCTATTCGCATTTCGAAAAAACCAGAACGGAATGGCTATTTCGAAGAAGGAACGTGCAGATAAACGCACATTATTTTGTGAATCCTTTAGACGCACCGATAACAACATACCCTCTTATAAAGATCAATCCTACTGATTACGATCGAATCCATTGGCTGCGCCAGGCAGGGTAATCCTTCTCCAGTAAATCCGCCGGAGCGTTTGTATACCAGCTATACCCAACCCGGCGTTCGTGCTCGATCTCGGCCAGGGAATATTTCACGTTGCCATCGCGTCCACAAAAAATGGGACGGTTGGTTCCGATTTCATAGAAACGCGCCCAAAGAGGCGGGGCTGATGCATCGGAAACGACCACCCGATCATATCCCTTGGGCAGGGATGGATCGGTTTTTTCTTCGACACGAATCCCGCTGAGTTTAACTTTCTCGAACCATTGCACGGCGGATTGAACGGCGTCGATGATTTCCGGCGAAGGATTTTCGATCCCCATGAGGAAGCGAAC